>JAIYAI010000699.1 GCA_027489135.1 Acetobacteraceae bacterium | reverse complement strand
GAGGGTGATGATGCCCTGACGGGCGGCCTCGGCTTCGACGTGGCGTCCTACAGCACCGCCGAGAATGGCGTTGTGGCGAACCTGCTGACCGGGCAGGCGACGGGCCAGGGCAACGACACTCTGGCCGGTGTCGAAGGCCTGATCGGCTCCGGCTTCAACGACAGCCTGACCGGCGACAGCGGCAAGAACCTGCTGAATGTCGGCACCGGCGGCCGCGACAGTGTGGTCGGCGGCGCCGGCTTCGACACGATCAGCTTCGCCGACGCCACGACGAATGTCAGTGTCAGCATCCCGGCGGGCACGGAAGCCAACACGCTGACCACCTTCACCGGCATCGAGGCCGCCGAGGGGTCGGCCTTCAGCGACAGCCTGCTGGGAGACGCCAACGCCAACTGGCTGAGCGGCAGGGCCGGTGACGATATCATCCAGGCCGCCGGTGGTAACGATACCGTCCTGGGCGGCGCCGGGGACGATGATCTTTCCGGCGGCGATGGCGTGGACCTGGTCAGCTATGTCGGTGCCGACGCTGCCGTCTCCGTGAACCTTGGCACCGGCTCGGCCACGGGCCAGGGCAACGACACGCTGTCGAGCTTCGAGAACGCCACGGGCACGAAGTTCAACGACACGCTAACCGGCAGCGCCGTGAACAACGTGCTGAATATCGGCGCGGGCGGCCGGGACAGCGTGATCGGTGGCGCCGGATTCGACACGATCAGCTTCGCCAGTACCGACACCACCGTGGGCGGCGTGAACGTCAACATGACGACGGGCACGGAAGCCAACACGCTGACCACCTTCAGCGGCATCGAAGCCGTGGTCGGTAGCGCCTTCAGCGACAGCATCGCGGGCAACGGCCTGGACAACTGGCTTGGTGGCGGCGCCGGCGATGACGTCATCAACGGCGGTGCCGGCAACGATACCATTGCCGGCGGCACTGGCGACGACAACCTCATCGGTGGCCTGGGTATCGACCATGCGTCCTACGCCGCGGCCACGAACGCGGTCGTGGTCAATCTCGCTACCGGCAGCGCGACCGGGGAGGGCGCCGATACCCTTGCCGGCTTCGAGGGCATCATCGGCTCCGGCTTCAGCGACAGCCTGACCGGCAACGGCGCGAATAACCTGCTGAATGTCGGCTCCGGCGGGCGGGACAGCGTGGTCGGCGGTGGCGGCATCGACACGATCAGCTTCGCATCCGCGGACGGCAACGTGTCCGTGAACATGAAGACCGGCACGGAAGCCAACACGCTGACCACTTTCAGCGGCATCGAGGGCGCCGCCGGTTCCGACTTCAGCGACAGCCTCCTCGGCAATACCGCCAACAACTGGCTCGGCGGCAACGACGGGGACGACGCCATCAGCGGCGATGCCGGCAACGATACGATGGCCGGCGGCGCTGGCGATGATGCCCTGGACGGCGGCGTGGGCTTCGATGTGGCGTCCTACAACACGGCCAGGAATGGCGTGACGGCGAACCTGGCGACCGGCGCGGCCTCCGGGCAGGGCGATGACACGCTGACCAGCGTGGAAGGCCTGATCGGCTCCGCCTTCAACGACAGGCTCACCGGCAACGGCGTCAACAACAACCTCAACATCGGTGCCGGCGGCCGGGATACCGTCGTCGGCGGTGCCGGCTTCGACACGATCAGCTTTGCCAACGTCTCCGCCAGTGTCGGCGGCGTGTCCATCAACCTGGTGACGGGAACCGAGGCCAACACGCTGACGACCTTCACCGGCATCGAGGCCGCTGCAGGCTCCGGCTTCAGCGACAACATCACCGGCAGCGCCGCCAACAACTGGCTCGGCGGCAATGCCGGCGACGACGTGATCAGCGGCGGCGTCGGCAATGATACGGTCGCCGGCGGTACCGGCGACGACGCGCTCGACGGCGGCCTGGGCTTCGATATCGTCTCCTACGCCTCCGCTTCCAACGGCGTGACGGTCAATCTCGCCACCGGCTTCGCATCCGGGCAGGGCGACGACACCGTCACGGGCTTCGAGGCCGTGGTCGGCACCGCGTTCAGCGACACCCTGACCGGCAACGGCGTGAACAACCTGTTCAACGTCGGCTCCGGCGGCGCCGATTCGGTGGTGGGCGGGCTCGGCTTCGACACCATCAGCTTTATCGACCGCCCGTCCGGCCCCGGGATCGTGGCGGATATCGGCGCCGGCACCGAGACGGTATCCGGCACGACCTTCACCGGCATCGATGCGCTGAACGGATCCAAGGGTGCGGACAGCATCTTGGGCAACAGCAATGGAAACTGGCTTGGTGGCAGTTCCGGTAACGACACCATCCTTGCCGGAGCGGGATGGGATACGGTCAATGGCGGTGCCGGGAACGATAGTCTCGATGGCGGCACCGGCTTCGACATGGCGAGCTTCGCCAACGCCGCCGCCGCCGTCACGGCGAATCTCGGCACGCAGAGCGCGACGGGCGAGGGGATTGACGTCATCGTCGCCTTCGAGGGCCTGATCGGCTCCTCCTTCGACGACGTGCTGACCGGCGACGTGGCGAACAACTCGCTCAACGGCAATGGCGGCGCCGATACCCTGACCGGCGCAGGCGGTGCCGACAGCTTCATCTTCGTCGCCGGCCAGGGCAACGGGGACGAGGTGACCGATTTCAGCGGGATCGGTGGAGACAACGACCGGCTTGTCTTCCAGGGCTACGGTGTGGGCGCCACCTTCACCAGCCTCGGGAGCGACCAGTACAAGGTGGCGAACGCATCCAGCACGATCGTCGATGTGATCACGGTGATCGGGACGGTTGCGGTCGGCGACTGGGTCTTCAGCTGATCCAGGACGCCAGCCCGATCAGGGGCCGCCGGGATCCGTCCCGGCGGCCCTTATCGCGTCTTGCGCGCCCCCGATTGCCATATTGTTGCCGCCGCACTGCGCTGGCATGTCCGCTCGACGATGGAGGTGGAAAACCATGCGAAAGACGCTGATCCTCGGCCTGGTCCTGACGCTGGCATGCGCGCCCCTCCTGGCCTGCGGCAATGATCCCGGTACGCGGGCGGTGACCGGCGGCCTGCTCGGGGCCGGTGCCGGAGCCGGGATCGCGGCCGCCACGGGTGGTCGCGCGGGCACGGGCGCCTTGATCGGCGGCGGCGTAGGCGCGGTCGGTGGCGCGCTGACGGCGCGCTGAACCGCGCCGCCGGGTCGATCGACGCGCGCCCATGCCCTGAGGCCCCGATGGCGCGCGTCTCCGGTGCAGCGGTCGGGGGGCCGGGACTTCTCAGGCGCCGAAGCACGACGGGCGCCGCAAGGCCTCAGAGATAGGCAGCACGGATGTCGACCGTGGACCGCGTGCCGAGCGCCTCGGCGTTCGTCTCCAGCCACATCCCGGCATGCCGTCGCCCGGCGTCGCGCAGGGCCAGCAGGAAGCCGCGATCCGCATTCAGCTTGGACTGTGCCCCGAGCGCGCCCATCACCTCATCCGCCGCGATGGCATGGATCAGCATGCGCTTCAGCTGGCCGTCCGGCACACGCCCCTGGTCGATCAGGTCCGTGACGAACTGGATCGCCCGCATCTCCCGCATCAGCGATGAGTTGAAGCTGATCTCGTTGACGCGGTTCAGGATGTCGCGCGCCGTGCGCGGGACCTCTGCCCGCACGGTCGGGTTGATGTGCACGATCACGACATCGCGGCTCTCGCAGCCGTAGATCAGCGGGAAGATCGCGGGATTGCCCATGTATCCGCCATCCCAGTAGGCCTCGCCGCCGATCTCGACGGCATGGAACAGGAAGGGCAGGCAGGCGGAGGCGAGCACGGCATCGGCGCAGAGCTCCGCCTTGTCGAAGACCTTCACCCGACCGGTCCGCACATTGGTGGCGGAGAGGAAGAGCTTGAGCGGACAGGGTGCATCGCGCAGCACGGCGAAGTCCACCGTCCGCTCCAGGACGTCGCGGAGGGGGTTCAGTTTCAGCGGATTGAACTCATAGGGGCTGAAGAGCCGCGACAGCAGGTCGAAGGCCAGGAAACTCGGCGAGAAGGCCAGCCCCATCTGCGGCTGGATGCGGTCGAGCCAGGTCGGCTGCAGCGGGCTCAGCACGGCGCTGTCGGCGATCCGCATCCAGAATCGCTCCAGCACCGCGCGGGCTTCCTCTGGCCCGCCGGCCGCCATGCCATAGGCGAGGCAGGCGGCGTTCATCGCCCCTGCGGAGGTGGCGCTGATTCCCTCGAAGCCGATGCGTTCGGGCGCCTCGAGCAGCCGGTCCAGGACGCCCCAGGTGAAGGCGCCATGCGCGCCGCCGCCCTGCAGGGCCAGGTTCAGCACGGCGACACCGGGCGCGTGGGTGCAACCATCGGCGATGGCCGGCTTCGTCGCGATCCCGTCCATGTCAATGCGCCGTCCAGCCGCCATCGACCGGCAGCGCCGTGCCGGTGATGGAGGCGGCTCCGGGGGAGCAGAGGAAGACAACGGTCGCGGCGATCTCCTCGACCGTGGCGAATCGGCGAGTCGGCTGCTCGGCCATGAAGACGTCCCGCACCACGGCCTCCTCGGACAGTCCATGGGCCCTGGCCTGCGCCGCCACCTGGCCCGCGACGAGGGGCGTCCAGACATAGCCGGGGCAGACGGCGTTGCAGGTCACGCCGCTTTCGGCGACCTCCAGCGCCGCCACCTTGGTCAGCCCGACCACGCCGTGCTTCGCCGCGACGTAGGCCGACTTGAAGGGCGAGGCGATCAGCCCGTGCGCCGAGGCGATGTTGACGATCCGCCCCCAGCCGCGCCGCGTCATCGGCCCGATCGCCGCGCGCGTCGCGTGGAAGACGGCGGACAGGTTGAGCGCGAGCACCTGGTCCCACTGCTCCGGCGGGAAGTCCTCGATCGGCGCGACGTGCTGGATACCGGCATTGTTGACCAGGATGTCCACCTGGCCGAGGGCGCGGCGCGTCCGCTCGACCATCGCCGCCGCCTCGTCGGCCTGCATCAGGTCGGCCGGGTCGTAGCGGACCGGGACGTCATGCGTGCGGCCGATGCGCTCGCAGGTCTCGGCGATGGTGCCCGCCGCGCCGAGGCCGTTCAGCGCCACGGCCGCGCCGGCCGCAGCCAGGGCCTCGGCGATCCCAAGGCCGATGCCGCTGGTCGAGCCGGTCACGATGGCGACGCGCCCTTCCAGCAGACGCGTCGTGCCGGCGGCAAGGCCGGCCGGAGTCATGAAGCTTGTCATGGCGGGGCGCCTCCTCGCGCTGCTGCCCCGCTGTTCGACGGCCCCGTCACCAAGGTTCCGCGTCACGTCCTCGCGCCGTCGGTGGTAACCTCCGGCGGTCCGTGGCCGAACGGCGCGCAGGAGGTCCTGCCTTGGAGATTCACGAGATCCGCTACTTCCTGGCCGTGTGCCAGGCCTTGAACTTCACCCGTGCCGCAGAGCAGTGCCACGTTACCCAGCCCGCGCTGACGCGGGCGATCCAGAAGCTGGAAGGCGAACTCGGCGGCCTGCTCTTCTCGCGCGAGCGCGGCAACATCCATCTCACCGAGCTTGGCCGCCTCATGCAGCCGCATCTCGAGGAGGTGCTGGCACGCACCCAGGCGGCGAAGGAACAGGCCGAGCGTTTCCTGCGGTTGGAGAGCGCACATCTGCGCCTCGGCGTGATGTGCACGGTGGGGCCTATGCGCTTCGTCGGCTTCCTCAACCGCTTCCGGGTGGATCAGCCCGGCATCGAGATCACGCTGACCGAATCGACGCCGCCGCGGCTGGCCGAGGCGATGCTGGCCGATGACCTCGATCTCGCCATCATGGCGCAGCCCGACGGCTTCGATGACAGGCTGCGCGCCGAGACGCTCTACAGCGAGCGCTTCGTCATCGCGTGCGCTCCGGGGCATCGCTTCGCCCGGCGCAACGCGGTGCCGATGCGGGAGATGGACGGCGAATACTACCTGCAGCGCATCAACTGCGAATACAATGATCGCCTGCGCGAGCACCGCGAGGCCTCGGGCGCCCGCATTATGCAGTCGTACCGTAGCGAGCGCGAGGACTGGATCCAGACCATGGTCGCCGCGGGTATGGGGGTCTGCTTCCTGCCGGAATACTCGGCGTCACATCCCGGCGTCGTGACGCGCCCGGTGACCGACCCCGAGGTGACGCGGGAGGTCGCACTCGTGACGGTGGCCGGGCGCCGCTGGTCGCCGGCGGTCGCCAGCTTCGTCCAGGCCGTGCGGCGGTATCGCTGGCCCTCGGTCCACGATAGCCCCGACGCATCCGCTCCATAACCGGACGGCCTTGGCCGGGGCCGGGCGGGAGGGAGCACTCTGCCTCCGTCGGATGAGGGACGGAGACCATGGACAGCGCAGACCTTCCCTGGGAGGACCGCATGGCGGCAGCGGTGGCGGGCGACGCCCGAGCCTATGACCGCCTGCTGCGCGACATCCTGCCGCTGCTGCGTGGCATTGCGCGACGTCGCATCCGCGATCAGGCCGAGGCCGAGGACGCGGTGCAGGACACGCTGCTGACGATCCACCGCCTGCGCCACAGCTACGACCCGGCGCGGCCGCTGCGGCCTTGGTTGATCGCGCTCTGCGAGCGTCGCTGCATCGACCGGCTGCGGGTCCGCGGCCGTCTCGCCGCGCGCCAGGCGCCGCTCGATGACTGCGACGAGGCGGCGACAGCCCATCCTCCGATCGCCGAGGCGATGATCGCCGCGGGCGAGTTGCGCGAGGCCATCGCCCGCCTGCCGTCGGCGCAGCGCCAGGCGCTGACCCTGGCCAAGCTGCAGGATCTGCCGCTGGCCGAGGCGTCCGCGCTGAGCGGCCTGACGGTCGGCGCACTGAAGGTGGCGACGCACCGGGCGCTGCGCACCCTGCGGCGGCGGCTCGATGTGCTGCCCGGCGATGCGGCGCCTGCGTGAGCGCCTCGGCCTCCACCGCCGCCCCGCGGGTCCAAGGCGGGCTCGGTCGCAGCGTCGTGATCGCGCTGATGGCCTTTCTCACCCTCGTCGATCTCTTCGCCACCCAGGCGATCCTGCCCAGCCTGGCGCGTCGCTACGACGCCGAGCCGGCGGTGATGGGCACGGCGGTGAATGCCTGCACCCTCGGGATGGCGCTGGCCGCGCTCGGCGTCGCGCTGCTGGGCGGGCGCCTGGACCGGCGGCGTGGCGTGGCGCGGAGCCTCGCCCTGCTGGCGGTGCCGACGGCGCTGCTCGGCATCGCGCCGGATCTCGGAAGCTTCGCGGCGTTGCGGGTATGCCAGGGCCTGCTGATGGCGACCGCCTTCACCTTGACGCTTGCCCATCTTGGCGAGCGATTCGGTGCCGCGGAGGCGGCCGGCGCCTTCGCCGCCTATGTCACCGGCAATGTCGGCAGCAACCTCGTCGGGCGGCTGGTCTCGGCCGCACTGGCCGATCACCTCGGCATCACGGCGAATTTCCTGGGCTTCGCCCTGCTGAACCTGGCCGGCGCTTGGCTGGCCCTGGCGATGATCCGTCCGGCGGCGCAGTCGTCGCCGCGCGCGCCGGTGGGCATGGACCGCATGCGTGCCGCCTGGCGGGCGGAGTTCGCCGATCCGGCGCTGCGCGCCGCCTTCGGCATCGGCTTCTGCATCCTGTTCGCCTTCATCGGCAGCTTCACCTACGTCAATTTCGTGCTCGTCAGGCCGCCCTTCGGGCTCGATCCGATGGCGCTCGGCTTCGTCTACCTCGTCTTCCTGCCGGCGATGCTGACGACACCCCTGGCCGGCCGGGTGGTGCAGCGGATCGGCGCGCGCGGCGGCGCCTGGGCCGGGCTCGCCGTGGCCATGGCCGCGCTGCCCCTGCTGTTGATGCCGATGCTGCCCGCGGTGCTGACGGGGCTTGCGCTGCTGGGTGCGGGCAGCTTCCTCGCCCAGGCGGTGGCCACGAGTTTCGTCGGCCGGGCGGCCCGGCGGGATCGGGCAGCGGCGAGCGGGCTCTATCTCGGCGCCTATTTCGCCGGTGGCCTGGCCGGCAGCGCGGCGCTGGGCGCGGCATTCCAGATGTGGGGCTGGGCAGGCTGCGTCATCGGCGTCGGCATCGTGCTCGGCCTGGCGGCCCTGCTGGCGCGCCGGCTTGACCGCTGACCCCCCGCGTGGCGCACACTCCCGCCGACAGGACGGGGGAGGGACCCATGCTGAAGATCGGCGCCGTGATGTTCTTCACGGCGGAGTCCATGCAGCCCGAGGATCTCGCGCCGCTGCTGGAGGAGCGTGGCTTCGAGAGCCTCTGGGTGCCGGAGCACACGCATATCCCCTCCTCCCGCAAGACGCCCTATCCGGCGGGCGGGCCGCTCATACGGCCCTACTACGAAATCTACGATCCCTTCCTCGCGCTCAACACCGCCGCCGCGGTGACGACACGGCTGAAGATCGGCACTGGCATCGCGCTGGTGACGCAGCGCGACCCGATCGTGACCGCCAAGATGGTCTCGACAATTGATCGCTTGTCGAAGGGGCGCTTCCTCTTCGGCATCGGCAACGGCTGGAACCAGGACGAGATCGAGAACCACGGCACCGAATTCGCCTCCCGCCACAAGCTGGCGCGCGAACGCATGGAGGCGATGCAGGCGATCTGGACGCAGGAGGAGCCGGAATACCACGGGGAATTCGTGAACTTCGACAAGATGAAGCAATGGCCGAAGCCGGTGCAGAAGCCCTACCCGCCGATCATCGTCGGCGGCGCCTTCCCCTATGCCGCGCGCCGCGCCATCCGCTACGGCGACGGTTGGATTCCGCGCGCCGACCGGATCGAGAAGACCGGCATCGGTGTGGTGATAGAGAAGTTCCGCGAGATGGCGCGGGAGGCCGGGCGCGACCCCGCGACTCTGCCCATCACGATCTTCCGCGTGCCGGAGGAGATCGACCGCCTCCGCTATTGCGAGGAGATCGGCATCGACCGCGTCACCTTCAGCTTGCCGGCGGAGGGGCGGGAAGCGCTGCTGCCGATCATCGACCGCTGGGCGGACCTGAACCGAAAGCTGAACGGCTGATCACGGCATCAGCTTCAGCAGCGCGCCCTCGACCATGACGAAGAAGCCACCGACCCAGAGGATCGCCAGGGCCCGGGTCAGGCCTTCGCCGATCGTCTCGCGCAGCCGGGGGGACAGGGTGATCATCTTCCGCTCCATGGGCCGGACCATGTCCGGCGATGGCGCGACAGTGGCGGCAGCCGGGCGGGGTGGCTGTGCGGTGGCGCACAGCCCGTGCGGCTATTCCTCGGGCTCCAGGGCGGGCCGGTCGACGGGGCAGGCGGCGGCGCGACGCTGCAGGGTGACGCTGCGCAGCGCGGCATAGGCGTCGAGCGACTCGGCATCCAGACGCTCCAGTGACGGGTGCGCGGCGATGTAGGCCGCCATGGCATCGGCCGACCCCCAGGCCAGCACCGCATCCGACCCCAGCACCTGCGCGAGGGCCGCCGCCGTGAGGGCCTGGGCGGCCGCGTCGCGCAGCGTGGCGGGGCCGAGAAGCGGCAGCACGAGATAGGGGCCCGCCGGCACGCCCCAGCGGCAGGCGGCGTCGGCCAGGGTGAAGCTGCGTGGGGCAAGGCCGCGCGCGGCGGCCGCATCCCGGAGACCGCCGAGCCCGAGCGTCGTGTTGATGCCGAAGCGCCAGGCGGCATGGGCGGCGATGCCGGTCTCGCCGGCCACCAGCGCGGCCGCGGCGGTCACGGGCTCCCCGAGATTGGCCAGTGCCCGCGCCGCGCCGTCCCGCACCGGCTGCGGCACATGGGTCGCATAGGCCTGCGCCACCGGGGCGAGCACCCAGGCCCGCGCGACCTGGTTGAACGCGTGGATCCGGCGATTGGCGGCTTCCAGGGGATCCTGCGCGGCGAGCGCAGGCGCGGCCGCCAGGGTCAGTGTGGCGGCGAGGGCGATGGGACGGATCATGCCGCCATCCTACCGCGCCGGCCGCGGCTTCCGCACGATGATCGCGATGGCGCCGAGGACGCAAAGCAGGGCGACGACATCGAAGGGACCGATCTCCCGGCTCACCATGACGGCGGAGGAGGCGACACCGATGCAGGGCACGACCAGCAGGGAGAGACTGGCGACGGAGGCTTTCAGCCGACCCACCAGCGGGAACCAGGCCGCATAGGCCAGCGCATTGGCCAGCACGATCATCCAGAACAGCCCGATCCAGCCGCGTGTCGCGTCCCAGTGCACGTAGGTGTGATCGTGCAGCGCCAGCCAGAGCAGAAAGGCCGGCGGCGTACCCAGCAGCAACTGCCAGGTGGTGATCAGCATCACCGGGCTGCGGAACTCCAGCTTCTTGCTGAGCACGGTGCCCGACCCGAAGGTCGCTCCTGCCGTCAGCCCCAGCACGACGCCGAGCGCATCCGGCCCCTCCGGCCCCGACGTGCCGGCAAGGACCAGGATTACCGCGGCGAGCCCGAGGCCGAGCGCCAGGATCGTGCGACGATTGAGCCGTTCCCCGAGCACCGGCACGGCCAGAAGCGAGGCCCAGATCGGCATGGTGTAGTTGAGGATCGCCGCCTGCCCCGGCCCGACCAGCATGACGCCGGCGATCAGCGCATAGGGGAAGATCACCATGATCAGCATGGCGAGAAGGAGGATGCCGCCCCATTCCGCGCGATGTGGCAGGAGTCGGCGGCCGGGTGCGCGCGCGGACCATGCGAGGAGCAACGCGCCTGCGCAGGCGTTGGACAGCATGCGCGCGCTGATCAGGTCCACCGCCTCGAGCGTCCAGCTCATGAAGGGGTAGCTGAGGCCCCAGCAGAGCCAGACGGTGAGCAGCAGGGGCCAGGTCGGCCCTGTGCGGTGGGGGAGAGGTGTGTCCATCGGGCCTGGCGCAGCGGGCGGGGCCGCGATGGACCCAGGACGAAGCCTAGGCGCCGGGTCGCAGGCTGACCATCGCTCTCGCGGCGGGGCAGCCCGGCGCGCGGATCACGCGCGGTTCGCTTCGTGCGGTGCCCGCGGCGAGGACGCGGGGATCAGCCCATCGTCTCGAGCACGATGGCGCGGAGCTCGGCCTGCGAGAGCGGGCAGGGTTCCGGCCTGCGGATGCTGAGGACCGGCTTCGGTGCGCGGCTGCGGCGCGGGTGGCGGGACGCGGTCGAACCGTTCGGGAGGCGAAGGTGCTGCGGGAGTGTGCGGTGGTGGCTGACGGTGTGGATGGTAGTGCTCATGATGCAAGGATACACAGCGACCCTGGGGGCGCTGTCATCAAACTCCGAATTGTCGCGAAAAGCTGAAGGTGCGGCCCGGGCCGCAAAGGCGCCGTTCAGCGCCGGAACCAGGGCAAAAGCGCCCTGGTCCATCCCGCGGCCCGCACGGGGCACGCGAGGGTCGTCACGATCCGCGGCTGGGCCGCGGTGGCCGCCTCAGTCGAGGCGCAGGTTGGTCGCGGAGACCTTGCCCTGGTTGCCCTGCTGCAGGTCGTAGGAGAGCTTGTCGCCCTCGCGCAGCTCACGGATGCCGGCGCGCTGCACGTCGGTGATGTGGACGAAGACGTCCTTCGAGCCATCCTCGGGCTGGATAAAGCCGTAGCCCTTCGTGGCGTTGAACCACTTGATGGTACCTGTGGCCATGGATGATGTCCGTTCAAGATATGGAACCGCCTGACGGGATCGCCGGGCGGGCCAGTCGTCTGGTGGGGCGGGGCGCTGGCTCGGCGCTCGATCACGAGCTGGAGCTGGGAGAGCGGCACGAACCGATCAGCGGTTGACGCGCGGGATATGGGCGACCGCACCGCGAGATACAAGCCCGATCACGCTATCGATATCAGCGGCCTTTGCACAAGAAACGACGGATACTGCTGCCAGTTCAGGCGGAAAATTAAGGACTTTTCAACTTTGCCCATTTCGTGTTCAACCATTCTGCCGCCCCCGGGTGGCGCTTACTGGACGCAAGGGCAGGCGCGATGCAGATCGGTGTCTTCATCCCCATCGGCAACAATGGCTGGCTGATCAGCAGCACCTCGCCACAGTACAAGCCGAGCTTCGACCTCAACAAGGCGGTCACGCAGAAGGCCGAGGCCATCGGTTTCGACTTCGCCCTGTCGATGATCAAGCTGCGCGGCTTCGGCGGACCTTCCCGGTATTGGGATTTCAACCTCGAGAGCTTCACCCTGATGGCGGGTCTCGCCGCCGTGACGTCGCGGATCAAGCTGTTTGCCTCCGTCGCCGTGCTCTCCATCCCGCCCGCGATCATCGCCCGCATGGCGACGACGGTGGATTCCATCAGCCATGGCCGCTTCGGCGTGAACATGGTCTCGGGCTGGCAGAAGGCCGAGTATACCCAGATGGGGATGTGGCCGGGCGAGCACCACTTCCAGAAGCGCTACGAGTACTGCGAGGAATACGTCACCATCATGAAGGACCTGTGGTTGACCGGCGTGTCGAACCACAAGGGCGAGTTCTTCCAGATGGACGATTGCCGGATGGAGCCGGTGCCTACGGCGCCGATCGAGATCATCGCGGCGGGGCAGTCCAACCGCGG
Organism: Acetobacteraceae bacterium; assembly: GCA_027489135.1. GTDB lineage: Bacteria > Pseudomonadota > Alphaproteobacteria > Acetobacterales > Acetobacteraceae > JAIEOP01. The sequence continues at coordinate 9,632 of JAIYAI010000699.1, read as the reverse complement.
CATGAAGTTCGCCGCCGAATACGCGGACTACAACTTCCTCTCCGGTGGCGGCATGAACACGCCGCAGTCCCTCGCGCCGCATGTCGAGCGTCTTCGCTCGGCAACCGCGGCCTCGGGCCGGACATGCGGCGCCCTGGCGCTCACCATGATCATCGCCGACGAGACCGACGAACTCGCGCTGAAGAAGTGGGAGCACTACGTCGCCGGTACCGACCTCGAGGCCCTCGCCTGGCGCGACAGCCAGGCCGCGCAGGACGTGGCGGCCGAGAGCCATTCGACCGTCGGCCGCATGGTCCGGTCCGAGCGGCTGCCGACCAACATGCTGCGCCTGATCGGCAGCTACGAGACGGTGGCGAAGCTGCTCGACGAATGTGCCGCCATCCCGGGGCTGCAGGGCGTCATGCTGACCTTCGACGACTACCTGGAGGGGCTGGAGAAGTTCGGCAGCCGCATCCAGCCGCTGATGAAGAGCCGCGCGAAGATCCTGGCGGCGGCCTGACGCCATGGAGCGCCTGCCGCAGCTCGACCTCGAGATCCGCAGCCTCCGCAAGCGCTACGGCAGCTTCACCGCCGTCGACGGCGTCTCCCTGGAAGTGGGGAAGGGGCAGTTCGTCTGTCTGCTCGGCCCCTCCGGTTGCGGCAAGACGACGACATTGCGCTGCGTCGCCGGGCTGGAGGAGCCGGATGACGGCGACATCCTGATCGGCGGGCGGGAGGTCACACGCGATCCGCCCTGGCAGCGCGACATCGCCATGATGTTCCAGGACTTCGCGCTGTTCCCTCACATGACGGTGGCGAAGCAGGTGGGCTTCGGCCTGGAGATGCTGGGCAAGCCGCGCGCGGATATTGCGAAGCGCGTTGCCGAGGTGCTGGCCGCTTTCGAGATCACGCAGCTTGCCGACCGCAAGCCGACCAGCCTGTCGGGCGGCCAGCGCCAGCGCGTGGCGCTGGCCCGCGCGATGATCACCGAGCCCCGGATCCTCCTGCTCGACGAGCCGATCGGCGCGCTGGACTACAGCCTGCGCGAGACGGTGATGATCGAGCTGAAGCAGCTGCAGCAGCGTTCGGGCATCAGCTTCATCTGGGTCACGCATGACCAGAACGAGGCTTTCTCGCTCGGCGACCATGTCGTGGTGATGAACCACGCACGGATCGAGCAGCAGGGCGCGCCGGAAGACATATTGCAGCGCCCGCGCACCCCCTTCGTCGCCGGCTTCGTGCAGGGCAACAACAGCTTCTTCGGCAAGGTCGCGCAGGCCGATGGGGGCATGCTGCGGATCGAGGGCGCGGCCGGCAGCTTCCTCGTCCCCGGCGGCGGTCGGGCGATCGGCAGCGCCGCCAGCTTCTCCATCCGCGCCGAGCGCATGGGCCCGGCCGGGCCGCAGCACGAGAATCGCCTCTCCGTCCGCTGCGTCACGGTCGAGTATTTCGGCTCCATCCGCCGCTACATCCTGGAACGCGCGGGCGGCTCGGTGCTGAAGCTCGACCAGTTCGGCGCGGAGCCGGCCTGGCTGCGCACCGGCGAAACGGCAGAGATCGGCTGGGCCACGGCCGACTGCGTGCTGCACGACGCGGAAGGTGCCGCGGCGCCGGAGCTTGTGGCGGCGTGAGCACCATCCGCGCCCGCTCCCCGGCCGCCTACTGGCTCGCGCTGCCGGCGACGCTCTGGATGATGGCGGCGGTGGTGGTGCCGGTCGGGATGATCGTCTGGGTCAGCTTCTGGGGTGGGCGTGCCTTCTCTCCCGACAGCCCGCTGACCTTCGACAACTACAACCGCTTCTTCGCCAACCGGACCTATCTCGGTCTGGTGCTGGAGACGCTGCGCCATACCGCGACGATGATGGCGATCTGTGGCGTGCTGGGCTACGCGATCGCCTATTTCCTGGTGGTGAAGGTGCGCAGCGCGCGCTGGCGCACGGTGCTGTTCCTGGCCTTCGTCATCCCCTTCTGGACCAGCGCGCTGATCCGCGCGATCGCCTGGGTGCCCTTCCTCGGCGTCAACGGCGTGATCAACCAGATGCTGCTGGCGACGGGGCTGGCGGAGAAGCCGGTCGAGGTCTTCCTCTATTCGCGCACCGGCATCTCGATGGCGCAGGTGTCGCTCTATACGCTGATGGCGTCAGGCCCCGTGGTCTACATGCTGGCGCAGATTCCGCCCGCCCTGCGCGAGGCGGCGATGACCCTGAAGGCGCCGCCCGTCACCGTGTTCCGCCGCGTCATCTTCCCGCTGACCCTGCCCGGTGTCGTGATCGGCCAGGTGCTCGTCTTTCTGAACGTCATGGCGGATTTCGCCACGGTTCAGACCATCGGCGGCAACAAGATCGCGCTGCTGCCGAACCTGGTGATCAACTTCTACGAGGGCGCGCAGCATCGCGCCGCGGCGGTGGTCGCGGTGCTGCTCATGCTCTGCATGCTGGCCGGGGTCGCGGCAGCGCTGCGCGTGGTCGATATCCGCAGGCTGGGAGCGACCTGATGGACGGCTCCACCTACAGCCGCGGCCTGGAGGCGCCGAAGCGCAAGCCGCTGCTGGATCATCGCCAGCGCTCGCGCCTGACGGCCTGGGTGCTGGGTACGCTGACGGTGCTGTTCCTGCTGTACCAGTGGCTGCCGATCTTCACCCTTTCGCTGCTCTCCTTCAGCGGCCCCACCGGCGGCACCACCTTCCCGATGAACGGCGTCTCGCTGCACTGGTACCGGGAGCTCTGGGACGCCTCCATCATGAACGACTTCAAGCCGCCGCTGGGCCGGTCGTTCGTGCTGGCGCTGGCCTGCGCGGTGACGGTCTGCATCCTCTCCGTCGCCTCGGCCCAGGCGATGCGCGGGCGCTTCCGCGGGCACAACCTGTTCTTCTACCTGATCCTGCTGGGGATCATGGCGCCCGGTCTGCTGGTGGGCTTCGGCTTCGCGCTGCTCTGCCGTATCCTCGGCATCGAGACGGCCTGGAACACCACCGCCTATCTCGTCCATGTCTCCTGGGCGCTGCCCTTCGGCTTCCTGACCATGCTGGCGATCTTCAACCGCTTCGACCCGAAGCTCGAGGAAGCGGCGCTGACCCTCGGCGCCAACCGCTGGACCGCCTTCCGTCGCATCACCCTGCCGATCGTGATGCCCGGGGTGATCGGCAGCCTGCTGTTCGGCTTCTCGCTCTCCTACGACGAGTTCGCGCGCAGCATGTTCACCACCGGCGCCGACATCACCTTGCCGCTGGCGGTGATGGCACAGCTCGACCGGCAGTTGACGCCGGAGCTCTACGCCATCGGCGCCGCGACCACCTTCACCTCGCTGCTGGCCATCATCGGCTGCAGCTTCGCGCTCTGGGGTCTCCGGCGCGCGCGATAAGCGTTACCAAGGGTAGGAAAGCGCCCCCGCACGGCCGACCACCGCCACGAGGGGACGAACTCATGCTGATCAGCCGACGCCACCTTCTCGGGGGCGCCGCCGTCGGGCTCGCCGCGCCGGGCCTTCTCACGCCCGCCGCCGCGCAGTCGCGTGCCATCAACCTGGCCGGCGCCAGCTTCGACATGCGCGAGCCCATCCTGCGCGAATACGCCCGCGTCAGCCGCGTGACGCCGCGGCCCTGGGTCAACCCCTCCACCCAGGCGCGGGTGGATCGTCTCCGCGTCGCGCAGGTGGATGCCGTGACGCTCGACGCGCCCTTCTCGCTCTTCGCCAACGAGGAGAAGCTGATCATCCCGATCGAGGTCGCGCGGCTGCGCAATTGGGACAAGCTGAACCCGCTGCTGAAGGACGGCCGGTCCGGCCCCCTCGCGCCGCTCGGCCTTGGCGCCAATCCGGGGCGGACGATGTACATCGACGACGCGCGGTCGAAGGTGACCTACGCGCCGCTCTTCTTCCAGATGGACAGCATCGGCTACAACGCGAACTTCGTGGATGCGCCGAACAACGAGCTGTCCTGGGGCGACCTGTTCAACCCGAAGTACCGCGGGCGGGTGGCGCTCTTCGGCATCGACTGGCTCGGCATGCTGGATGCCGCGCTGGGGATGAAGGCGCTCAAGCTACTGCCGGACGAGACCGATCCCACCAACCTCTCCCCGAAGGAGGTCGACACCGTCGTCGCCTTCCTCAAGGAGAAGAAGAAGGAGGGGCATTTCCGCGCCCTCTGGCGCGCCTATGGCGAGCTGGTGAACCTGATGGCCTCGCAGGAGGTCGTCATCGCCGATGCCTGGTGGCCGGTGGTGGTGGAGGTCGCGTCGAAGGGCCTGCCGATGCGCTACGCCGTGGCGAAGGAAGGCTACCGCGCCTGGTGCGTCGGCCAGTCGATCAGCCACAACTGCCGCGACATCGATATGGCCTATGAGTGGATCAACTGGTGGATGGATGGCTTCGCCGGCGCCCGGCAGTCCGAGATCGGCTACTACTCCACGGTGAACACCTTCAGGCCCTTCCTCGACAACGCGCCCTACGAGTCGCTCTACGAGGGCAAGGGGCGCGACGGCGGCACGCTGGCGGATCGGACATCGAAGGTCTACGTCTGGAACACGCGGCCGAAGAACATGGAATACTACACCGAGAAGTGGAACGAGTTCCTCGCCGCCTAGCGGCGAGGAGGGGAAGGCAGCATGCAGGAAAGCAACCTCACCGCCCGGCAGATGTGGGCCGCGCTGCAGGCCGGCCCGCAGCGCAGGCGCTTCGGCTTCGGCCGCAGGCCCGCCCTGGTGAATGTCGACCTGCAGCGCTCCTACACAGAGCCCGCGACCTTCCCCGCCACGGCCTACGAGACCGATCCGCGCCAGGCGGAGCATGTGAACGCCCTGGCACGGATCTGTCGTGCGCGGGGCGCGCCGGTGGTCTGGACCTACGTCGCCTATTTGCCCGACGGATCGGATTGCGGCGTCTGGGGCACGCGGTCGGACACGCCGGACAGCCTGCAGAACATCAAGGAAGGCTCGCCGCGAGCACAACTCGACCCGCGGCTCGAGATCGCGCCGTCGGACGTCGTCATCAACAAGCGCATGGCCTCTGCCTTCTTCGAGACCAACCTGCGGTCGCTGCTGACCTTCCACGGCGTGGACACGGTGGTGGTGACGGGCGGCTCCACCTCGGGCTGCGTCCGCGCGACGGTGGTGGAGGGGCTGTCCTGCGGCTACCGGATGATCGTGCCGGTGGAATGCGTCGCGGACCGGCACGAGAGCCCGCATTTCGCCAATCTCTACGACATGGCGGTGAAATATGCGGATGTCCTGCCGGTGGCCGAGGTCCTGGCCACCCTGGGCAGCGAACCCATCCCCGCTGCAGACAGCGCGCTGCACCGTGACCAACGCTGAGCGAAGCGCGGATCACAGGCCATTCCGTTCTCGTCCGGTGCGAGCCGCGCGACCGGCGATCCAGTCCTCGGCGATCGCTGATCAAAGCGATACCCGGTCTGACTGAAGCAGTCAGACCGGATTTCTTGCTCGAAAAAACGAATACCTAAAGCAGCTTGTCTCCGCCCTGATGGATCACGCCGTGATCCATCAGGGCGGAGGCTGTTCTACCCGAGCACCGCCGCGAGCAACGCCGCGCTGCGCCCATCGGCGATCGTCGCCGCACGCGCGTCATAGGCGTGCCCGCCGCGCCGCCCGAAGGCATGGTCCACGCCGGGGTAGATGTGCACCACGGCCTTGGCATGGCCCTTCAGGCCGCTGCTGATCGCCGCCTGTGCCTCGGGCGGGACGAACTTGTCCTTCTCCGCGATGTGCACAAGCAGCGGCGCCTTGATGGCCCCGGCCTCGCCGAGCAGCCCCTCCAGCCCGACGCCGTAGTAGCTGATATTGGCATCCGCATCGGACCGCGCCGCCATCATGAAGGCGAGCCGCCCGCCGAGGCAGTAGCCCATGGTGGCGACCTTGCCGTTCGCGCCCTGCATGGCGCGGGCATGCGCGACGGTAGCCTTCAGGTCCTCCACCGCCTTGTCCTGGTCCATGCCCTTCATCAGCGCAAAGGCCTTGTCCCACTGCGCCTGGCCGGCATCGGGGTCGAGCTGCACGCCCTTCTCCTGCCGCCAGAAGAGGTCCGGGCTGACGGCAATGAAGCCCATCTCCGCGACCCAGTCGGAGAGGGTGCGCATGGTGCCGTTCACGCCGAAGATCTCCTGGATCATGACGACGGCGCCGGCGGGCGTCGTCTTCGGCATGGCGACATAGGCGCCGAAGGACCCCGATCCGTCCGTGGCGGCGATGCTGATCTCGGGCATTGTTGCTCTCCCTCCTTGTTTCACACTGGGTGAGCGGCATCTAAGCGCAGATGCGCCGGCTTGCCACTGCCACGACCCTGGGGCTGCTCCTCGCCGCTGTGAGCCCCGCGGCTGCGGCCGACACCCCACCCGCCCTGGCCGCGGCCGGATGGACGCATGCGACCTGGCACGGCATCCAGCCCGCGACCTGGTCCGCCCTGCCCGGCGGTGGCGTCGCGGTGCGCGGGGAGGGGCAGGGCAGTTTCCTCTGGCGCCATGCCAGCGGCACGCCGGCCTGCCTGACGTGGCGATGGCGCGTGCTCGACGGGCCGCCGCCACAGGACCTGACGAAGCGCGGCACCGACCGGGCGGTCTCCATCGTGGTCGGGTTCTCGGGCTTCCCGCCCGACGCGAGCGTGGTGCAGCGCAGCCGCCACGCCGTCGCGGCCGCGGCCTCCGGCAGCAAGCCGGTGCCGCGCAGCGGCCTCGTCTATGTCTGGGGCGGCACGGGGCAGGAGCCGCCGATCTTCGCCAGCCCCTATGCCCATGGCCTGGCCAAGATCCGGGTGCTGCGGCCGGCGACGGCGCGGCGCGGCGAATGGGTGACGGAGCGGGTCGATCTCGCCGCCGACTGGCGCGCCGCCTTCGGCGCCGATCCGCCCGGCCTGACCGATATCGCGGTCACCACCGATGTCGACGACAGCCGCAGCAAGGTGAACGCCGAGATCGCGGATATCCGCCTCGGCCCCTGCTGAACCGGGGCTGCGTGCCGGCGTTCCTCCTCCGACACCGGCGGAGGACAAAGCCCCATGCGCGATACGCCCGGCCCGCACGACCCCGGCGGCGAGTATTTCCGCACCGACATCCCCGCCCGCCTCGACCGCCTGCCCTGGAGCCGCTTCCACTGGCGCATCGTCATTGCCCTCGGCATCACCTGGGTGCTGGACGGGCTGGAGGTGACGCTGGCCGGCAGCCTGGCCGCCGCCATCGCGGAGAGCCCGCGCCTCGCCATGACGCCGTCGCAACTCGGCCTGACGGCGTCCGCCTACATCGCCGGGGCGGTGCTGGGGGCGGTCGGCTTCGGCTGGGCGACGGACCGGCTCGGGCGCAGGCGGCTCTTCTTCGCGACGTTGGTGCTCTACATGCTGGCGAGCATCGCTACCGGCCTCGCCTGGGATCCCTGGTCCTTCGCGCTGTTCCGCTTCCTGACCGGCGCGGGCATCGGCGGCGAATACGCCGCGGTGAACTCGGCGATCCAGGAACTGATCCCGGCGCGCCGCCGCGGCACGGTGGACCTTGCCGTCAACGGCACCTTCTGGGGCGGTGCGGCGCTCGGCGCGCTCGCGGCGCTGGTGGTGCTGAACCCCGCGATCATCGACCCAGAGATCGGCTGGCGCACGGCCTTCGTGGTGGGCGGCGCGCTCGCCGCGATCGTGCTGCTGCTGCGCCGCGCCCTGCCGGAAAGCCCGCGCTGGCTGATGCTGCACGGCCGCCCAGGCGAGGCGGAGCAGGTGATGCGGGAGATCGAGGCGGGCGTGATTGCGGGGCAGGGCGGGCGCCCGCTGCCGCCACCGGCCTATGGCCCGATCCTGCTGCGCCGGCGCGGGCATACGTCCCTGACGGAGGTCGCCGGGGCGCTGCTGCGCCTGCATCCGCGCCGCACCACGCTCGGCCTGGTGCTGATGGCCTGCCAGGCCTTCTTCTACAACGCGCTCGGCTTCACCTATGCGTTGGTGCTGAACCGCTTCTACGGCGTGCCTGCGGCCGAGGTCGGCTGGTACATGCTGCCCTTCGCGCTCGGGAACCTCGCGGGGCCGCTGCTGCTGGGGCCGCTCTTCGACAGCATCGGGCGACGGCGGATGATCGCGCTCACCTATGGCCTCTCGGGCCTGCTGATGGCGCTGGTGGCCTGGGCCTTTGCGCAGGGGATGCTCTCGGCCTGGCAGCAGACGGCGTGCTGGAGCGTGGTCTTCTTCTTCGCCTCCGCCGCCGCCTCCTCGGCCTACCTGACGGTGGGGGAGAGCTTCCCGCTTGAGATCCGGGCGCTGGCCATCGCGCTGTTCTTCGCCTTCGGCACGGCGATCGGCGGCATCGCCGGCCCTGCCGTCTTCGGCCTGCTGATCGAGGGCGGGTCGCGCACCGGCGTCGCGCTGGGTTACCTGCTCGCGGCTGTCTTGATGCTGGTGGGCGCCGTGACGGCCTGGCGGCTCGGGATCGATGCCGAGGGGCAGTCGCTGGAGGCGGTAACGCGGCCGCTCTCCGCCGTCGGCACGATACGACGGGCCGGCGGACCCCCCGTGCCCGATCCGCGCAACCGTGCTTAAATCAGGGCGAACGGAGAGGTGGTAGCGCGATGGCGGTTTCGCAGAAGGATTTCCGGGATGCCATGGCGCGCCTCGGCGCCGCGGTGAACATCATCACCACGGACGGGCCCGCGGGCATCGGCGGCTTCACCGCCAGCGCCGTCTGCAGCGTGACGGACGAGCCGCCGACCATCCTGCTCTGCATGAACCGCAACGCCACCGCGGCGCCGCGGCTGAAGGAGAACGGCACGGTCTGCATCAACGTCGTCGGCACGACGCAGAAGGAGGCCGCGATGGTCTTCGCCGGCGTCACCAAATGCCCGATGGAGGAGCGCTTCCTGGCCGGCACCTGGACCAAGCTGGCGACCGGCGCGCCGGCGCTGGACGGCGCGCTGGAATCGCTGGACTGCAAGATCACCGAGATCGTGGAGAAGGGCAGCCATCTGGTGGTCTTCGCGGAGGTGGAGGCGATCCGCCTCGGCGCCGAGGACGAGCACGGGCTGATCTATTTCGGACGAGATTATCATGCTGTGGGGAAGAACGGGGGGTAGTCCCCCCGGCTCACCACTCGCCGAGGAAGACGCCGGCCTTCTTGTAGCTGTCGGTGCGCAGCTCCGCCTCGGCCCAGGTCAGGGTGGTGCGCCGCTTCAGCCCCTCGAACCAGGCGAGCAGCTTCGCGCGCATCTCCTGCCGGATGCCCTCATGCGCCGGGTCGGCGCCGAGGTCGTGGAACTCCTGCGGATCGGCGGCGAGGTCGAAGAGCTGCGGCCGGTAGCCATCGGTCCATTCCACGTACTTCCAGCGATCCGTGCGCACCATCCAGGAATGGTGGTTGCCCGTCGGCTGCCCCAGCCGCCGCCGCGCGCCCTTGAAGGTCCAGTCGAGTTCGCTGAAGGCCGCGTCGCGCCATTCGGTCGCGGTACCGCGCGTGGCCCCCAGCAGTGACCGTCCCTCCAGCAGGTGCGGCGCCATGTCGCAGCCCAGCGCGTCGAGGATGGTCGGCACGCAGTCGATCGCCTCCACCAGCCGCTGATCCGTCGTGCCGCGCGTGCCGTCCGCCGCGGGCGACGGATCGTAGAGGATGAAGGGCACCTTCTGGATGCAGTCGTGGAACAGCTCCTTCTCGCCGAGCCAGTGGTCGCCGAGATAGTCGCCAT
>JAIYAI010000473.1 GCA_027489135.1 Acetobacteraceae bacterium | reverse complement strand
AAGTGTGCCTATACCGCGCCGGCGGGCGCGGTGGTGACGGTCGAGGCGCCTGGCTCGGGCGGCTACGGCCCGCCCGCGTCGCGTGACCGGGCGGCGATCGAGGCCGATCTCGCCGATGGCTACGTCACGCCGGAGGCGGCGCGGCGCGACTACGGCGTGACCGGCTGACGCGGGGACTGCTCGCGAGGCAGGCAGGATCCGGGCCTCGAACCGCCCCAGGAGCGGCACGCGCATTGCTGTGACCGCGGCGAGCCTCCCCGGGAGAACGCCGCATGACCACCCTTCCGCGCCGCAGCCTGCTGGCCGCGCCCGCCCTCCTTGCCGCCCTCGGCCCGTCGGAGGCCGAGGCCCAGGCCTCCCAGCCGCTGCGCATCGCCATGTCCATCGGCGACGTGCCGCGCCTCTGGGGCGGGCCGGAGGCCGGATTCGAAGGGGTCCGCTTCGGCTCCTACTTCGTCTACGACGCGCTGGCGCTCTGGGACCTGTCCAAGGCCGATGCGCCTTCCGGCATCATGCCCGGCCTCGCCACCTCCTGGCGCGTGGACGATGCCGACAAGCGCCGCTGGATCGTCGAGCTTCGCCGGGGCGTGAAATTCCACGACGGCTCGCCCTTCGACGCGGATGCGGCGATCTGGAATTTCGACAGCATCCTGAACAACCAGGCGCCGCAATTCGAGCCGACGCGATCCGCCCTGGTGCGCGGCCGCATCACCTCCATCGCGGGCTACGAGAAGCTCGGCCCCTTCACCATCGCCATCACCACGCGCGCGGTGGACGCCTCGCTGCCCTTCCAGCTTGCCTTCATCTGGTTCGCCTCCCCGGCGCATTGGCAGGCGCTGGGCGGCGACTGGCAGCGCTTCGCGGCCAATCCCTCCGGCACCGGCCCCTACAAGGTCACCTCCGTCACGCCGCGCCAGCGCGCGGACCTGGAAGCCAACCGCGACTACTGGGACCCGAACCGCATCCCGAAGGCGCCGCGCACCGTGCTGCTGCCGATCCCGGATGCCGCGGCCCGCGTCGCCGCGCTGCGGTCGGGCCAGGTAGACCTGGTGGAGAGCCTGCCGCCTGACACCATCCCCTCGCTGCGCGCGGCACGCTTCCAGGTCGTGCAGAACGCCTATCCGCATATCTGGGCCTGGCGGCTGAACGTGACGGAGGGCAGCCCCTTCGCCGATCTTCGGGTGCGCCAGGCGGCCAATCTGGCGATCGATCGCGACGGCATCGTGGCGCTGCTGTCCGGTGCCGCCCTGCCGGCGCGGGGCAAGGTGACGCCGGACGATCCCTGGTTCGGCAACCCGTCCTTCAGGCTCCGTCACGACCCGGCCGAGGCGCGCCGCCTGATGACGGAGGCCGGCTATTCCGCCACGAAGCGCTGCGCCATCAGCGTCATCATGCCGGTCTCCGGCGGCGGGCAGATGGTGCCGCAGCCGATGAACGAGGCGATGCAGGCGGGGCTGCGCGAATGCTTCTTCGACGTCGCCTTCCAGCCCGTCGACTTCGCCACCTCCATCAACATGCTCCGCGCCGGCGCGCGCGATCCATCATCGCGCGGCGGGCATGCGCTGAACATCGCCATCCCCTCGATGGAGCCGAACACGGGTTGGTTCATCTATGACGGGGAGTTGGCGCCGCCGCGTGGCATCAACTGGGGCCTCTACAACTCGCCCGCGGTGAACGCGCAACTCGGCGTGGTGCGCAGCACCTTCGACAAGGCGGCGCAGGACCGGGCGATTGCCCGGCTGCACGAGATCCTGGTCGAGGAGGCGGCCCTGCTTGCCGTGGTGCACGACCTCAACCCGCGGGCGCTCAGCCCGCGCTGCCGCGGCTTCGTGCAGGCGAGGAACTGGTTCCAGGACTATACGCAGATTGCAGTGGGGTAGGCGATGATGGCCGGGTCAGGCCCGGCCATGGCGGGAGCGGTCGTCATGCGTGGGCGGGGCCCGCGCAGCGGTGCTCAGTACTCCCGCAAATTGTCGCGGAAGTGCTCGTAGGTGTACGCGCGCCGCGCCAGCCCGCGCGCCTGCAGCGCCGGCACCAGCCCGTCGGCGATCTCCGCCACCGTGCGGCGGCTGACATCGTTCAGCATGATCAGGAAGCCGTCGCCGCCGGCCTGCTCCATCGCGTCCTGCATCTGCGACGCCACCGCATCCGGCGTGCCGACCAGATCCATCGAACCCGGGTTGCCGCGATAGGCCAGCATCGCCTGGCGGATCGAGCGTGTGCCGGCGATCCGCTTGAAGTCGTCCAGGTTCTGCTGGTGGCCGTTGGTCTTCAGATCGAGCTGGTTGACCGGCGTGTCGAGGTCGTATTGCGAGAAGTCGATATTGGTCGTCTTGCCGAAATGCGCGAGAAGCTGCGGCACATGCGCCTCCGACCGCGCGAGGCGCTGCTTCAGGCGGAGATCGGCTTCCTCCATGGTCTCGCCGATGATCGGGCTGACCAGGAAGAGCACCTTGATGTGGTCCGGATTGCGGCCCTGGGCGACGGCGAATTGCCGCACGTCGTCGCGGTAGGCGCGCATGCCCTCGATGCCCTTCACGCTGGCGACGATGGTATCAGCGTGCAGCGCGGCGAAGCGCTTGCCGCGCGTGCTGCCGCCGGCCTGGGCGATGACGGGGCGGCCCTGCACGCAGGGGCCGGAGTTCAGCGGGCCGCGGGTCTTGAACCACTGGCCCTCGAAATTCGCGGGCTTCACCTTGGTGTGGTCCACCATGATGCCGCGCTCGGTATCCGCCAGGATCGCGCCGGGCTCCCAGGAATCCCAGAGCGCGTTCACGGCGTCCATGTACTCGTCCGCCATGTCGTAGCGCAGGTCATGCTCCGGCATGCCCGGCATGCCGTAGTTCATGGCGGCGTAGTCGCTGCTGCCGGTGACCATGTTCCAGCCGATGCGCCCCGATGAGACCTGGTCCAGCGTCGCCACCAGCCGGGCCAGCAGGTAGGGCGGATAGGCGAAGGTCGAGAGGGTGGGGACGATGCCGATGCGCTTGGTCGCGGCCGTCATCAGCGAGGCGATGACGCTGGGGTCCTGGCGCGGCACGGAGAGCGCGCTCTCGAGGTAGAGCTGCCGGCCGCCGTAGCTCTCGCCCACATAGCTGCTGTCCTCGATCAGCACGTAGTCGAAGCAGGCGCGTTCCAGCGCGCGGGCCATGTCGATGAAGAGGTCGGGCACCATCCAGTCCCGCCCGATGGCGCCGGTGAAGGGCTCGCCCCATGCCTGGACCGAGGAGCCCTGGAGGAACCAGCCGAGGTGGAAGGGCTTCGCCATGGCTCAGGGTCCTTTCGTCGTGTCGGGCAGGGCTCGGGCGCGATACTGCCGCACGCCCCAGTCGGCGAGCAGCGCGATCACCGTCACGCCGATCAACAGCGTGCTGACGGCGGCGATGGTGGGCTCCACTTCCAGCAGCAGGCTGTTCCAGATGCGCACGGGCAGGGTTTCCGCCCGCACGCCGGCGAGGAAGAGGGAGATCATGAGTTCGTCGAAGGAGGTGAGGAAGGAGAACAGCGCCGCCGAGACGACGGCGGGCAGGGTCAGCGGCAGCACGACGCGGCGGAACACGCCCCAGCGGTCGCAGCCGAAGATCATCGCGGCCCGTTCCAGGTTGGGATCCACCGCGCGCAGCGCCGATTGCAGGATCACCAGCACCACGGGCAGCGCGACGACGGCATGGCTCACCGCGATCCAGGGCCGGACGCCGACCAGGCCCCATTTGGACGACAGGTAGTAGATGCCGATAGCCGTGACGACGTGCGGCACGATCAGCGGCGCCAGCAGGAAGGCGGTGACCGCGCCCTTCGCCCGGAAGCCGCCGCGCACCATGGCATAGGCCGCGAGGAAGCCGAGGAAGGTCGCGAAGACGCAGGTCATGCCCGCGACCAGCACGGAGTTCAGGATGGCGTTGCGCCAGCGATGGTCGCCCAGGAAGCGCTCGTACCAGCGGAAGGAGAAGCTCTCGGGCGGGAAACGCATGTAGCCGTCGCCGCTGAAGGACAGCACGACCACCACGACGATCGGCGCCAGCAGCCCGACGCAGAGCAGCACCACCAGCGCGCGGACCAACACGGCGCGCAGCATCCCGCCCGTCGTACTGAACTCGATGATGCGGGCCGAGAGGGTTGCGCTCATGGCGCGAGGCCTTCGGTCTGGTTGGCGAAGCGCTGGTACACGGCGTAGAGGCTGAGCGTCACCGCCAGCAGCACCAGCGTCATCAGCGCCGCGGTCGGCCAGTTCTGCGTCAGTTCGATCTCCCGCTCGATCAGCATGGCGATCATGATGTCGGAGGGGCCGCCCATCAGCGCCGGCGTGATGAAGAAGCCGATGCCGAGGATGAAGACGATCAGCGCCCCCGCGATCACCCCGTGCAGGGTCAGCGGCAGGAAGACCTTGAGGAAGACCCGCAGCGGCGATGCGCCCATGCCCTCCGCCGCCTGCAGCAGCCGCGGGTCCACCGCCTTCATCGCGCTGTAGAGGGTCAGCACCATGTAGGGCAGCAGGACATAAGTCATGCCGATGACGACGCCGAGGCGGTTGTACATCAGGTCGAGCGGCGCATCGACGATGCCGAGCGCCAGCAGCGCCTGGTTGATCAGCCCGTTCCGCCCGAGCAGCACCATCCAGGCATAGGTGCGGACGATCACGCTGGTGAAGTAGGGCAGGATGATGCAGACCAGGATCAGGGTGAAGGCGATGCCCTTCGCGCGGGTCAGCGCATAGGCCACGGGGTAGCCGATCAGCAGCACCATCACGGTGACCAGGAAGGCGATCCAGTTGGTGTTGAGGATCGCGCCCAGCACGGCGCGGCTGCCGAGCACCGCCACCGCCTCCTCCCGGATGTCGGCGAAGCTGCCGAGTTCGCCGAGCGCGCCGGTGATGAACCAGCCGATCGGCACGAGGAACACGAGGACCAGCAGCAGCAGGCTGGGGCCGAGCAGCAGGAAGGCGCCGAGGCGGCCGAGCGGCATGGCGCTCAGTCCGCCAGCAGGCGGCAATCCGCCGCGGACCAGGAGGCCACCACCGCGTCGCCCGGCACGAAGCCCGCGATGCCCGGGGCATTGGCGGCGTCGCAAAGCAGCGGCTCCTCCGCCCCTACCTCCACCGCGTAGCGCACGACATTGCCGAGGAAGGAGGCGTGGCGGACCGTGCCGGGCAGGGCGTTCGGTCCCGCGGCCTCCGTGCCGGCGGTGAGTGCCACCTTCTCCGGCCGCACGAAGAGCCAGCCGCCGTCGGCCGGTGCGGCGCCGGCATCCGCGACGACGGGGCGCCCGCCCAGCACCGTGGCGCCGCTCGCCGGCAGCAGGTTCGCCTCGCCCAGGAAGCGGCCGACAAAGCTGCTCTCGGGCCGCTCGTACACGGCGCGCGGTGGGCCCATCTGCACGATCCGGCCGTGGTTCATGATGGCGATGCGGTCGGACATGGTCAGCGCCTCCTCCTGATCGTGGGTGACGTAGACCACGGTCATGCCGAGGCGGCGCTGGATCTCCTTGATCTCGACCTGCATGTGGTAGCGGAGGTTCTTGTCGAGCGCGCCGAGGGGTTCGTCCATCAGCACCACGGAGGGTTGCGCGACGATGGCGCGGGCGAGGGCCACGCGCTGCTGCTGCCCGCCGGACAACTGGCGGCCGTAGCGGCGCTCGAACCCGGTCAGCTTCACCAGCGCCAGCGCATCGGCAACACGTGAAGCCACCTCCCCCTGCGGCCGCTTTTGGACGCGCAAGGGAAAGGCCACGTTCTCGAACACGTCGAGATGCGGGAAGATCGCGTAGTTCTGGAACACCATGCCGAGGCCGCGCACCCGCGGCGGCGCGCGCGTCACGTCCCGCCCGCCGAGCAGCACGCGCCCGGCATCGGGGATGACGAAGCCCGCCAGCATGGACAGCGTGGTCGTCTTGCCGCTGCCGGAAGGACCGAGCAGCGTCAGGAACTCGCCCGGCGCGATCGCCAGGTTGACGTCGGAGACGACGGTTTCCGCACCGTAGCGCTTGGTCAGCGCCTCCAGCAGGATGGCGGGGTCGACCGCGCCCTCCTGCCCGTCCCTCGGCATGCTAGATCGTTGGTTGTTGATGGCACGCCATCAACAACCCCTCAGGCGCCGGCGCGCGCTTCCGCGTGCTAGCCTGCGCGGCACCGGCCGCGGCGCCCGTTCGGGCGCGCGACATGCAGGGAGCATGCATGTCGAGATCAGCCCAGGATCCAGCGCGACCAAGTGCGGTTCACCCGGTCGCGGTTGTCCTCCCACCACTCGACGCTCTTGAAGAAGCCTGAGGCCTTGGAGGCCGGGCTGCCTGGCATGCGCGCCAGCTGCTCCGGCGGCAGCAGGGCGAAGGTCTTGCCGTTCGTCGGCCCGTAGGTGAGCTCCGCGCAGTAGCGGGCCTGCAGTTCGGGCTGCAGCATGAACTCGATCAGCCGCTGGCCGTTGGCCAGGTTCTTCGCGTCCTTGAACAGCCCGACCGCCTGCACCTCGATCATGTTCTGGCCCCAGTCGAGCCCGAGCGGCGCGCCCTTGTCGATCAGCACCTGCACGCGGCCGTTCCAGAAGGACCCCAGCACCACTTCCTTGTCCGACAGCATCTGCGCCGACAGCGCACCGGTGTCCCAGAACTTGCGGATGCTGGGCCGGATCTTCGACAGGCTGCGGAAGGCGCGGTCCATGTCGATGGGGTAGATCTTGTCCATCGGCACGCCATCGGCCAGCAGCGCGAATTCCAGATGTGGCGAGCCCATCGCCATGTCCGCCAGTGTCCGCGGCCCAGGGAACTTCGCCACATCCCAGAACTCGGCCCAGCTCTTCGGGTGCGCGTTCGGGAAGGCTTCCTTGCTGTAGCCGATGACGGACGCGTAGAGCAGGTT
>JAIYAI010000218.1 GCA_027489135.1 Acetobacteraceae bacterium | reverse complement strand
TGGCTTTGGCTTTGGCTTTGGCTTTGGCCTTCGCCTTCGGCTTCGGCAGCGGCATCCCGGTCAGCGCCTCGATCGCGCGGACCGCATCCGGCACGCCGCGGTTCGCCCGGCCCTGCGCCATGCCCGCGGGCCGGATGCAGGAGGCCAGGATCGCCTGCTCCACCGCCTCCACCGTCGCATCCGGCTTCGCCTGCAACAGCAGCGCGGCCAGCCCCGCGACATGCGGCGTCGCCATCGACGACCCGTCCATCACCCCGAAGCCGCCGCCGGGCAGGGCGGAGCGGATGTTCACCCCCGGCGCCACCAGGTCCGGCACCAACGGGTCCTGCGGGCGGTTGAAGCGCTGGCTGCCGGAGAAATCGGCGACCTGGTCGGCCTCGTCCATCGCGCCGACCGACAGCACCGTCGCGTAGTTGCCCGGCGAGCGGCTGGTCCCCGGCCCCTCGTTCCCCACCGCGATCACCGGCAGCACGCCGCCCGACCGCAGCGCGTCGATCAGCACCGCGAAGGCCGCCGTGAAGCCGCGCAGGCCGAGCGACATCGACAGCACGCGGATGCGCTTCGACAAGGCCCAGTCCATGCCCTCCAGCACGCGGTCGATGACCTGCCCGCCCTCGATAACCTGGGCGCTGACCAGCTTCGCGCCGGGGGCGACGCCGAAGGCGCGGCCGCGCACGGGGCGGCCCAGGATGGTGCCGGCGGTATGCGTGCCGTGCTCGTCGCTGTCCTCGGGCTTCGCGCCGGGCACCAGGTTCCCGGCCCGGTCGACCAGGGCATAGTGGGCGATGGCGCCGGCGAAGGCGGGGTGCGTGCCGTCCACGCCGGTATCGAGATGCCCGACCAGCACGCCCTTCCCGTCGAAACCCGCCGCCCAGGCCTCCGGCACCCGCATGCGGGCGAGGCCCCAGGTCACCTTCGGCCCCGTGGCCCTGGCGGCGGCGACGCGGTCCGGCCGGATCAGGCTGAGTTCCGGCGCCTGGGCGACGGTCTGCACCCGGTTGTCCTGGCGCAGCGCCGCGACGCCGTCCGCATCCGCATACCCGAGCGCCAGGCCGAGATGCGGGTAGATACGCATCGCCGGCGGGGCCGGGCGACGGCGGCGGCTGCCCATGGCACGGGCGGCCGTGAAGGAGAGGCTCTCCGCCTGCTCCTCGCTGGGCACCATGAAGTTCGTCGCAAGCTCGGCCGCGCCGGCGCTTTCGGCCGCCATCTCGGTGGCCGCGCCGGGGGCGAGGCGCACCAGCAGCTTGACGTAGCCGGCGCCGGCCAGGGTGGCATCGACGCCGCTGGCGAGCGCGGCCCAGCTTCCGGTCCCGGACATGATGGCTCTCCCTCCCGCACGGATATGCGGCATGGCAGCCCGATCATGCCGGCGCGCGCATCCCCATGATGGATGAGACGCGCGCTATTCCGCTGCGACCCGCGCGGGCGCGCCCTCCATCCGGAAGCCCTCGTAGCCCTTCTCCGCGATCTCGGCGCAGAGCTGCCGGTAGACGCCGACGCCGCCGATATAGGGCATGAACACGCGCGGCTTGCCGGGCACGTTGGCGCCCATGTACCAGCTCGCGGCGCGGGGATAGAGCGTCTTCTCCGCGACCTCGTTGTTGTGCAGGACCCAGTTGTCCTGCGCCTCCTGCGTCGCCTCCACGCGTGTGACGCCGCGGTCGCGCATGTGGGCCAGCAGATCGATCGTCCAGTCCACGTGCTGCTCGATGGACACGATCATGTTCGACAGCACGGACGGGCTGCCGGGACCGGTGATCATGAACATGTTCGGGAAGCCGGCGGCGCAGAGGCCGAGATAGGTACGCGGCCCGGCCTCCCAGGCGTCCTTCAGGGTGGTGCCGGTGCTGCCGCGGATCGCCACCTTGGTCAGCGCGCCGGTCATGGCGTCGAAGCCGGTGGCGAAGACGATGTCGTCCACCGCGTACTCCGTGCCGTCCGCCAGGCGAAGACCCTTCGGCGTGATCGCGGCGATGGCGTTGGAGCGCACGTCCACGAGCGCGACGTTGTCGCGATTGTAGGTCTCGTAGTAGCGGGTATCGACGCAGATGCGCTTGGTGCCGATGGGGTGGTCCTTCGGCGCCAGAAGCTCCGCCGTCCGCGCATCCTTCACGATGCCGCGGATCTTGTTGCGGACGAACTCGGCGGCGGTGTGGTTGCTGTCGGGGTTGCTGATCAGGTCGTTGAAGGCGGCCATGAAGGCGGTGCCGCCCATGGCCCAGCGACGCTCGTACTCGGCCAGCCGCTCCGCCTCGCTGACCTCCAGCGCGCCGACGGTGGCGGTGGGGTAGAGGATGCCGGTGCGCATCTCCCGCGCCTGCAGGCGGCGGTTCGGGTAGTCCGACTTCCAGAGGTTTTCGTATTCGTCGTCCATCGGCGCGTTGCGCGAGGGGATGGAGAAATTGGGCGTGCGCTGGAAGACGGTGACGTGCTTCGCCGCCTCCGCGATCACGGGAATGGCCTGGATGGCGGAGGACCCGGTGCCGATGACGGCAACGGTCCGGTCGGCAAAGTCCACGCCTTCGTGCGGCCAGTGACCGGTGTGGAAGGTGCGGCCCTGGAAGCTGTCGATGCCGGGGATCTCCGGCAGCTTGGCGTTGGAAAGGCAGCCCGTTGCCATGATCAGGTGGCGGCAGGTGACCGCATCGCCGCGGTCCGTGCGCACGGTCCAACGGTCCGCGGCCTCGTCCCAGCTCGCCTCCGTCACCTTGGTCTCGAAGGTGATGTCACGCTTGAGATCCAGCTTGTCGGCGACCCAGTTGGCATAGGCCAGGATCTCGGGCTGCGCCGAGAAGCGCTCCGACCAGCGCCATTCCTGCTGGATCGCGTCGGAGAAGCCGAAGCTGTACTGCATGCTTTCGACGTCGCAGCGCGCGCCGGGATAGCGGTTCCACCACCAGGTGCCGCCGACGCCGGTCGCCTGCTCGAAGACCCGCGTGGTCATGCCGAGGCCGCGCAGGCGATGCAGAAGGTAGAGGCCCGCGAAGCCGGCGCCGACGACGACGACATCGACGGTGGTCGCACCCTGCGCAGGGGCGGGGTTCACATCGGGCATGCCGCTCTCCGTTTCCTGTATTCTTGGCTTACAACCGCAGCGTGCCGGGCGGCGCCTGTCAACTCCGCCGCTTGATCGGCGTCGGCTTCGCGTGCTCGTCCAGCGCCACGTATTTGAACTCGGCCGAGGTCACCTTCAACCGCGGCGGATGGCCGCCGCGCTGGGCCCAGACCTCGACATGGAAGGTGACGGAGGTGGTGCCGACGCGCACCGGCTCGGCGTAGCCGCAGACCACGTCGCCGACATGCACGGGCTTGAGGAAGGCCATGTCGGTGACCGAGACGGTCACGACCCGGCCTTCCGCGAAAGTGCGGGCAGCGATGCCGCCCGCCACGTCCATCAGCGACATGATCCAGCCGCCGAAGATGTCGCCCGCCGGGTTGGTGTCCGCCGGCATGGCCAGGGTGCGAACCATCAACTCGCCCCGCGGCTCCTCCGGCGCGTTGGCCATCAATCGAACATCCGGCCGATCGCGGCCGGGTCGACCTCTTCGATCGTCGCCGGCATCCAGGTCGGCACGGCGCCCTTGTCCACCAGCACGCTGCGCACCCCCTCGCGGAAATCGGGGTGACGGTGCACGACGTTGCGGCCGAGGGCCAGTTCCATCTCCAGGCACTGGTCCAGCGTCGCCTTCGCGCCGCGGCGGATGAGTTCGAGCGAGGCGCAGAGCGAGGTCGGCGACATCCGGCGCAGCACCGTGATCTGCTCCGCGGCCCAGTCGGTCTTCTCGGCGGCCAGCGCGGCCAGGATCGCCGGCATGGTGTCGAGGCCGAAGCAGCGGTCGATGGCGGCGCGGTGCGCGGCGAAGCTGGCCTCGGGCGGGGTCTCGGCGAAGCGGGCGATGACGCCCGCGTCCCCGGTCTCGACCAGCGCGGCGCGCAGGGCGGCCAGCTTGTCGGAGGGCACGTAGTGGTCGGCCAGGCCGGCATGCACCGCATCCGCTCCCTTCAGCCGCGCGCCGGTCAGCGCCAGCCAGGTGCCGACCGCGCCCGGCAGCCGCGGCAGGATGTAGGAGGTGCCGACATCCGGGAACAGCGCGATCGCCGTCTCCGGCATCGCCAGCAGCGCCTTCTCCGTGACGATGCGCGGCGTGCGGTGCACCGAGAGTCCGATGCCGCCGCCCATGCAGACGCCGTCGATCAGGCTGACCCAGGGCTTGGGGAAGGTCGCGATGCCGCGGTTCACCGCGTATTCCTCGGCGAAGAAGCTCTCGACCGAGGCCTCGTCACCGGCGATGGCGTATTCGCGGATGCGGCGCACGTCGCCGCCGGCGCAAAAGGCCCGGCCGCCCGCACCCTCCAGGATCACCAGCTTCACCGCGGTCTCCGGGCCCCAGGCGTCGATCGCCTTCTGGAACTCCCGGATCATGGCGAGATCGAGCGCGTTCAGCGCCTTCGGCCGGTTCATCAGCAGCGTGCCCGCCGCGCCCTCGCGGGCGGCGATGATGGTGGGCTCCGTGGCGGTGTCGGACATCGGCGGCGCGTTCCCCTGGGATTTCCAGGGGCGCGGTAAAGGACGGGGGCGCAGCAGGGTCAACCGCCGGGTGCGTCGTCCTGCCGCGGCTTCATCCGGCTCAGCACATAGAGGGTCAGGGTGGTGAAGGCGCAGATGGTCATCGCCACGTCATAGGCCCCGACGCCGCAGGCCAGTCCGATCGCGCCGGTCGCCCAGAGCGAAGCGGCGGTCGCCGTGCCGTGCACCTCCCCGCCGCCCTTCAGGATGGCGCCGCCACCGATGAAGCCGATGCCGGTGATGATGCCCTCGGCAATGCGGGCCAGCGCTTCCGGCTCGCTGCGCACCACGCCTTCCATCGCCTGCACGAAGCCGCAGGCGGCGACGGCGACCAGGGGGAAGGTGCGCAGGCCCGCGCTGCGATCCTCCCGCTCCCGGTTCCACCCGATAATGAAGGCCAGCGCATAGGCGATGCCGATGTCCCGCAGATGCGGAAAGAGCGGCAGGCCGCGCAGGTTGGGCAGCAGGTCGGACGGATCCATCGCCACCGCCGCCGGCGCACAGGTCAGCGGCGGTGGTCGTAGTGGATGCCGCCGCCCATCAGCCGGCCCAGCACGTAGCCGCAGACGGCGGCGATGGTGATCGACAGCAGCGGACGGTCGCGCACGCTGTCGGCGACGCTGTCGGCCCGCTCCTCGACCGCGGCCTTGGCCCGGTTGGCGTAGCCCTCGACCTGCTCGGCCGCGCCGGCGATGGCTGGGGTGACTCGCTCGGCCATCAGCCGCTCCACTTGGCTGCGGAGCTTGGCCAACTCCTCGCCCGCGTCGTCGACGACGCGCTCGGCGCCGGCCTTCGCCTCGTTGGCGGCACGGCTGACGGCGTCCTTCGCCGTCTCTCCCATCCGCGCCGCCGAGGCGCTGGCCTGGCTGCCGAACGAGCGGGCGTCATTGGCGGATTCATTGGTGGCACTGCCCATGCGGGGATCCTTTCAAACGCAAACGCGGCACCTGAACGCCACCGGGGCACCACGGTTCCGACGCGGGATCGCACGGCCGCGAGAGAGCACCTGTCTCGGCGCGTCCCGATTTGTTAGGGGTGATGCTTGGCCGGCCGGACGCCTGCCGATCCTTGAGGGAACGATCCATGACCCAGAACCCCGGCCGGCGCCTGCTGCTGCGCAGCGCACTCACCCTCGCCGCCGCACCAGCCCTGCTGCCGCGCCTTGGCCGCGCCCAGGCCCCGACCGGCCCCTTCACCCTCGCACCCCTGCCCTATGCGGCGGATGCGAACGAGAAGGCGATCGACGCGCGGACCATGGAGATCCACCACAACTTCCATCACCGCGCCTATGTGAACAACCTGAACGCCGCCATCACCCGCGTGCCGGCGCTGGCGAACCAGCCGCTGGAGGTGATCCTCGCGCGCCTGCAGGAGGTGCCGGAGGACCTGCGCGGCGTCGTACGCAACAATGCCGGCGGCCATGCCAACCACATGATGTTCTGGGAGATCATGGGCGGCCGCGGCGGCCAGCCCGGCGGGGAGCTGATGGCCGCCATCACCCGCGACCTCGAAGGGTGGGATGCCTTCCGCACGCGCTTCGAGCGCGCGGCGATGACCCAGTTCGGCTCCGGCTGGGCCTTCGTGACGGTGGCGCGGGACGGCAAGCTGGCCGTGGTGCAGCGGCCGAACCAGGACACGCCGCTGATGGAAGGCGGGCGCGTGCTGATGGGCAACGACGTCTGGGAGCACGCCTACTACCTGCGCTACCAGAACCGCCGCGCAGACTACGTGCGTGCCTGGTGGGACGTGCTGGACTGGCCGAAGATCGAGGCGCGCTACGCCGCGGCGAAGGCGGGCACGCTGACGATCTGACCGGGCGACGACGCCGGCCGCGCGTTCAGCGGCCGGCGCTGCGGCGTTCGACATGGGCGAGCAGCGCGACCAGGATTGCCGTCGACCAGCCGAACATCAGCACGCCCATGCCGGCCTCCAGCGCGCCGAGGATGCGGTGGGCCGTGCTCAGCTCCAGCTCGTTCGCGCCGACGGTCGTATAGCTGGCCAGCGAGAAGTAGACCGCGTTGGAGAAGTCGTCGAGTTCCCCCAGCGCGGCATAGGCCATGGCCCAGATCATCACCTGCAGCAGGTGGCCGACGATCAGCACGAAGACCACCAGGAGGATCGGCAGCACCAGCCGTGGGCTGCGCAGGTCGAAGTCCAGCAGGCGGCGGCCGTGCAGGCTGCCGATCCGCAGCAGCACCATCTGCGTGCCGAATTGCAGCAGCACCGTCCCGATGATGGCGAGGCTGCCCGCCGCCCAGTTCGCCAGTATCGGGTCCACCCCCGACGCTACCGCGCGCCCAGCCGCTCCAGCACCGGCAGCAGGTGCGGTCGCAGCGCGGCGTAGTCCTCGCTCATCGGGAAGTGCCCGAGGCCCGGCATGATGATCGCCTCCGCGCCCGGGATCGCGGCCACGGTGGCGCGCGCGGCCTCGGGTGAGGCGGAGTAGTCGTATTCCCCGTTCATCAGGACGACGGGGCAGCGCCTGGTGTCGATGCGGGCGAGCTTCGACCGCAGGTCCCCCTCCTCCGAGTAGAAATGCAGGTCGCCGCGGAAGACGCCGGGGCCGCCCTGCATGTAGTGCCACAGCGTCTCCCACTTCCCCGCCTCCGGCGCCGTCGGTGCCACCAGGCCGGAGACGATGGCGGCCGAGACCTCGCCGCCATGGATATGCGGGTGGTGCAGCACGGAAAGGTCGTAGTAGCGGCCGGTGAAGGCGCTGCCCTGCAGGCCGATGACGCCGCGGAAGCGGTCCGGATGCTCGGCCGCGAGGTCGAGCACGATGCGCCCACCGATGGAGCAGCCCATCACCACCGGTCGGTCGAGGCCGAGTGCCTCCGCCATGCGCACCACCAACCCGGTATAGCCGGCGGTGGTCAGGCGGTAGGTCTCGCCCTCCCAGCCCGCAGGCGGCGAGGATTTGCCGTGCCAGGGCATGTCGAAGGCGATGCAGCGGAACCGGCGCGTGACGTCCGTGTCGTTCAGCAGCTCGCGCCACTGCCGGCCGTCGCTGCCCGCGGTGTGCAGCAGCAGCAGGGGCACGCCCTCTCCCGCTTCCTCGACATAGACCCGGTGCGGCCGGCCCTCGATGTCCATGCGGTAGTAGCGGCCGGTGATCGGTTCCGCGGTGACGTTGCCGAAAGGGGCGGGCTTCGGCGCGGCGGGCTTGGGGGCCGCGCCTTCCCGCAGCAGGGCCAGCGCGCCCTTGAACCACATCAGGTGCTGGAAGAAGGGCTTGGTATCGCCCTCGAC
Source organism: Acetobacteraceae bacterium (assembly GCA_027489135.1). Lineage (GTDB taxonomy): Bacteria > Pseudomonadota > Alphaproteobacteria > Acetobacterales > Acetobacteraceae > JAIEOP01. Next base: position 1,819 of record JAIYAI010000218.1, on the reverse strand, counting down.
GCGCAGCGCGCCGTGGCGGCGCAGCGCCAGCAGGTCCTGCCAGCCCGGCGCGGGGTCGGGGGCCAGGAAGCGGGCCAACCCCTCGGGATCGATGCGCAGCGCCAGGGTGAAGCTGGGCATCACGAAGGGCCCGGCCTGCACGCGCGCCACCTGGCCGTCGCGGAGCGAGAGCATCCAGGCCTGGTCACCCACCTCCAGCAGCACCTCGGCATGCAGGTCGCGGCCCCAGCGGGCGAGGGCCGGGGTCGCGGCGATGCGGGCGGGCAGGGTCTCGACGGCAAGGGGCATGGCGGCTTTCCCGGGACTGGTTCGGCGAGGCTAGCAGCCCGGCCGGCGGCGCCCTACCTTTCGCGCAACGGGAGGTAAACCGCCATGCTCACCGAAGCCCAGAAGCGGGAATACGAGGAGGTCGGCGCCATCGTCGTGCCGGACGTGCTGTCGCCGGAGGAGGTGGCGGAGCTTCGCCGCGTCACCGACGGCTTCGTCGAGCGGTCGCGCGCGCTGACCACCCATGACGCGATCTACGATCTCGAGGACACGCATACGCCGCAGATGCCGCGGGTGCGTCGGATCAAGGCCGCCCATCTGCATGACCCGGCCTATGGCCGGCTGACGCGGCACCCGAAGCTCATCGCCGTGCTGCAGTACCTCTTGGACCCGGATATCCGCTTCGACACGGCCAAGCTGAACCTGAAGTCGGCCGGCTTCGGCGCGGCGGTGGAATGGCACCAGGACTGGGCCTTCTACCCGCACACCAATGACGACCTCGCCGCCGTCGGCGTGATGATGGACGACATGGCGCTGGAGAACGGCCCGCTGATGATCATCCCGGGCAGCCACAAGGGCGCGGTCTACGACCACCATGCCGACGGGAAGTTCTGCGGCGCCATGGACCCCGGCAAGCGGGAGGTGGACTACAATGCCGCCATCCCGCTGACCGGCAAGGCGGGATCGATCACGGTGCACCATGTCCGCGCCGTGCATGGCTCGGCGCCGAACCTTTCCAACCGCGACCGGCGCCTGCTGCTGTTCCAGTTCCGCGCCGCGGACGCCTGGCCGCTGCTGGGCTTCCCGGCGGGGCTGGAGGCCTTCGACGACCTGATGGTCGCCGGCGCGCCGTCCAACGCGCCGCGGCTGACCGCCGTGCCGGTGCGGCTGCCACTGCCGCCGGCGGACCTCCAGGGCTCGATCTACGAGAACCAGAAGGGCCTGAAGAACCGCTACTTCGACGTGGTGAAGGCAGCGGCGGAGTAGCGCGTGATCGCCAGAGGTGGGGTCACCGGCGGCGTGAATCACGCGCTGAAACCAATGACCCGGACCGTGATCCGCGCGGCCAGACGCGCGGGTCACGGTCTGGGCGCCGCCCCCTGACGAACAGGGGAGGGCACGCTACATGCGGGGTCGAAGGAGCCCCGCCCTTGGTCGCCATCACCTCGCCCCGCTTCAAGGAGAACGCCGCCCAGGCCCTGGCCGACCAGGGCCTGCAAAAGGCGCTCGGCACCGCCAAGGGAGCCTTCCTGCAGCGCCGTGCCGCCGCGGTGGCCGGCCTGCCGGAATTCGAGCAGCTTCGCGAGACGGCGAAGCAGATCAAGAACCACACCCTCGCCAACCTCGACTTCTACCTCGAGACCTATGCCGCCCATGTCGAGAAGGCCGGCGGCACGGTGCACTGGTGCTCGACCGCCGAGGATGCCCGCGCCGCGGTGCTGGAGATCTGCCGCAAGGCGGGCGCGAAGACGGTCACCAAGGGCAAGTCGATGATCTCCGAGGAACTGGGCATCAACCACCATCTGGAAGCGCACGGCATCACGCCGGTCGA
>JAIYAI010000492.1 GCA_027489135.1 Acetobacteraceae bacterium | reverse complement strand
GTAGAAGCCCGGCGCCTGGAAGCTGAAGGTGTCGACCCAGGCGGAATGGCAGCCACGCTCCTTCGCCCGGGCCTCGGCGGAGGCGATCACGGCGCGGCCGACGCCCTGGCGGCGCAAATCCTCCGGCAGGAAGAAGAAGCGGATGAAGAACCAGCCCGCGTAGCATTCGCCGGCGAGGCCGCCGATGATCGTGCCCTCGCGGCGGAGGAAGACGCCGATCGTCGACCAGGGCTGGTGGCCGGGCCAGGCGGCCTCGTTGAAGGGCTCGAGCGCCCAGCCGAGCGCCTCGGCATCGGCGCGGGCGGGCTTGTCCTCGACGGCGAAGGTGACGTCGGGCGGCAGGGCGATGTCCATGGCGCACAGCCTGCCATGGCGACACCCCGCTCCGCATCATCGCATTCGCGTCAGCCGAGCAGGCCGAGCGCGCGCAACTCGGCTTCCAGCGTCGCGGCGTCGCGGAAGTGGTGTGCCCGCATCCCCACCGCCTCCGCGCCGCGCACATTGGCCGCGCTGTCGTCGATGAAGAGGCAGCGCGCCGCGTCGAGCCCGTTGCGCTCCAGCAGCAGCCGGAAGATCGCCGGATCGGGCTTCACGATCCCTTCCCGCCCCGAGACCACGATGTCGCGGAACTGCCCTAGCAGGGGGAAGTGCTGCAGGCATTCCTCGAAGGTGTCGGCGGCGAAATTGGTGATGGCGTAGAGCGGCACGCCGCGTGCCCTGAGCGCCTCCAGCAGATCCACGGTGCCGGGGACGAAGCCGGGCACCATGCGGATCCAGTGTTCCCGGAACGCGCGGATCAGGGGCGCCTGGTCAGGGAACCGGGCGGAGAGGTCCGCGATCGCCCCCTCCCAGGGCCGGCCGCGATCCTGCTCCAGGTTCCAGGCCGGGGTGCAGACCTCTGCCAGGAAGCGTTCCATCGCGGCCTCGTCGGGAATGAGGTCGCGGTAGAGGTGGCGCGGGTCCCACTCGACCAGCACCTTGCCGATATCGAAGACGACGATGTCGGTCATCGCCGCACCGGCGGCAGGGCGAGCAGGTCGCGATGCCCGGTCCGCAGCGAGAGAGTCCCCGCATCGATCCGGTCGAGCCGGTCGAGCAGCCAGCGATCCGCGGTCCGGCCGTTCATCCAGCGCTTCGCCGCATCCGCCTGGCCGACCAGAAGCTGCTGCAGGAAGGCCGCTGTATGCGCGCGCGGCAGCGGCAGTTCGGCGGCGGTGTCGCCCCGCGCCTGCACCACCCAGTCCGCCGGCGCCGTCTCCACCGTGAAGCCCTGGGCGGCGAAGGCCTGCGCGATCGCGCGCGGCGCCGCGGGACCGAGCGCCGGTCCGCCGAAGCCCTTCTCCCGACCCTGGTCGCGACGGAACGCCTGCGCCACCGCCCCGTCCTCCGGATGCGGCGGCCAGATCCGGTCGCGGCCATCGACCAGCAGCGCGGCGTAGAAGGGGATGCGCAGCGCCGCCGCCATGCGGTCCACCCAGCGCGCGGAGACGAGGTCGCAGAGCGCCGAACTCAGGACCGCGTCGGCGGCCGTCAGCGGCAGGTTGCGCGGCGCCTCGGCCAGGTCCGTGACCAGCGCCTCGATGCGCCAGGCGCCGCCCGGGGCGTGCACCAGCAGCGTCTTGCGACTGGGGAAAGTGGCCTTGAAGCCGATCGCCTCGGCGCGGTCGGCGATGGTCTCGAAGGCCTCCTCGATCAGCGCCGTGTCGGAATCGACCAGCGTCCAGGCCTGGGCACGGCCGATGCGGGGCGCGAGCCAGCGCAGCAGCGAGCCCGTGCCGGCGCCGAGGTCGATCAGCCGCGGCCGCGCCGGCAGGCGGGCGATCAGCGCGGCGGCGATGCGTTCCGACCGCGCCAGCGCGTCATACGGCTCGCGCAGGGCCAGCCAGTCGGGCGCGAAGCCGTCCTCGTCGTCGTCCTCGTAGTCCTCGTCGTCATGGTCGAGGTCGCTCATGCGGCGCGCTCCAGCTCGGCATGGAAGGCGCTCGCGCGATCCTCCCAGCGCGGCAGGCGCTGGCCCGCCTCCCAGGCGGCGTCGGCCATGGCCCGGCGCAAGGGCGCGTCGAACAGCACGCGGCGCAGCGCCTTGGTGAGCGACACGAGGTCGCCGGGCGGCGAGACGATGCCGGCCTCGACCGGGACGAGATCGGCGATCGCGCCACCGGCGGTGACGGCGACGGGCAGGCCGCGCACCAGCGCCTCGGCCGCCGCCATGCCGTAGCCCTCCCAGTGCGTTGCCAGGGCAAACAGGTCGGCGCGGTCGTAGAGCGCATCCATCGCGTCCGCCGGCACCTCCCCGGCGAAGCACAGGCGCTGGCTGATGCCGAGTTCCTCCTGCAGCGCGCGCAGCCCGTCCGCATGCACCTGGTCGTGGATTCCACCGGCGATGGTCAGCGTCCAGTCGAGATCGGGCAGCCGCGCCAGTGCCCGCATCAGCACGTCATGGCCCTTGCGCGGCGAGATGTTGCCGACGCTGAGGATGGCAACACCAGGCCCGCCGGAGCCGCCCGCCCGCCGCGCCGGATCGGTGCCGGGCTCGACCACGCCGATACGGGCGGGATCGACGCCGAAATCCTCCGCGATGCGCGCGGCGGTGAGCGGCGAGGTGGCGATGAGCCGCGCCATGCGCGGGAAGAGCGCCTGCTCCTTCGCCCGCAGCGCTTCCCGCACATCGGCGCCGAAGCCGGTCTCGAGCGCCGTGGGGTGATGGATCAGCGCGACGGCGCCGCGTGCTGTGAGCTGATCCGCGAGCGGCGCGAAGGCGGGCAGCCCGAGGCCGTCGATGACGAGCCTGGCGCCGTTCGGAACCGCGTCCAGCGCGGCACGGGCCGCAGTCTCGGCCTCCGCATCGGCCAGCGGGTGCCGGCCTGCCAGTTCCACGACCGCCACCGCATGCCCCGCCGCGCGCAGCCCCGCGACGATGCGGCGGTCGTAGCTGTAGCCGCCCGACACCGTGTCGAAGGGCGCCGGCACCAGGAGATGAATGGGCGTGTCCTGGCGCGGCCGATTCACACCCTCGCTGTCGCTCGGACGATCAGGCACGCTGCTCACAGCGCCGCCTCGAAGGAGGCCCAGGCATTCGGGCTCTCGCGCAGCAGCACCTTGATCGCCGTCACGCCCTGGCCCGGCGGGCCGAGGTCGCCGCGCTTCACCGCCGCGGCGAGCAGCCCGTGGATATGTGCCGCGAGGTATTCGGTGGTGGTGTTCTGCCCCGCGAATTCTGGGCTCTCGTCCAGGTTCCGGTAGTCGAGCCCATCCAGCGCCGCGCGCAGCGCCGTCTTGGCGAGGCCGATATCCACCAGCAGGTGCGACGGCTCCTCCAGCTTCGGCGCGCGGAACTCCGCCTCCACTGCGAAGGTCGCGCCGTGCAGGCGCTGCGCGGGGCCGAATTCCTCGCCCTTGAAGCTGTGGGCGATCATGATGTGGTCGCAGACGGTCAGCGCGAACATCGAGGCGTATCTCCACACACTATATATAGGTGACAAGCGGACAGGGCGGACCATCGGGTCCGAGCAACATGGGCAAGGTGGTGGCGAGATCGGCGAAGCGCACCGGCGCGCCGAGCAGCGAATCGCACCAGGCATCTTCCGCCAGCAGATCCAGCGCGAGGGCCATGCGCTCGGCATAGCTGCGCCGACCCCGCATCGCCGGCGACACCGATCCCACCTGCGTCGCACGGATGGTCAGGCGCCGCGCGTGGAAGGCCTCGCCCAGCGGCAGCGCGACCGGCTTCGTGCCGAACCAGCTTGCCTCCAGCACGCGGCCCTCGAAGGCGCAGGCGGCCAGCGCGGTGACAAGGCCGTCGGGATGGCCGGAGGCGTGGATCACCAGTTCGTGGTCGGCGCCGGGCAACGCGACGAAGCGCGCGCCCGCGGCTTCCGCCAATCCGCGCTTGCCCTGATCCACATCGTGCAGCGCGACGCGCGCGCCCGGCATGCGCGCCAGCAGCCGCGCGGCCAGCAGCCCGACCACGCCGCCGCCGACGACCAGCGCGCGCTCGCCGATCACCGGCGCCGCATCCCAGAGGATGTTCAGCGCTGTCTCCATGTTCGCGCCCAGCACGGCGCGGGCATCCGGCAGCGCATCGGGCAGGGGGATGCACATTGCCAGAGGCGCCAGGAAGCGATCCTGGTGCGGGTGCAGCACGAAGACGCGGCCGCCGACGCGGTCGCGCGGCCCGTCCTCGATCACGCCGACAGCGCAGTAGCCGTACTTCACCGGGAAGGGGAAATCGCCGCCCTGCAACGGCCCGCGCATGCGCTGCCACTCGCTCTCCGGCACGCGGCCTTCCAGCACCAGGCGTTCGGTGCCGCGGGAAACGCCGGTGCAGAGCGTACGCACCAGCGCCTCGTCGGCGGCGGGTACGCGCAGGGTCTCGGTGCGCAGCTCGGCGCGGCCCGGTGCCGTGGTCCAGAGGGCGGTGGCCTCGGTCATGCGCCGCCCGGCCTGGCGCGGTGGATCTCGATGTCGAAGAGCATGTCGGGCGGTATGGGATGCGCATGCCAGGTGAAGCGCAAGCCCTCGCCGATCGTGGCGACGGGCGGCAGCGAGAAGGCCGGGATGCCGGAGCCCAGCAGCACCGGCGCCACGGTGAGATGCAGCCGGTCGAGGCAGCCCGCGGCGAGGAAGCGGCTGACCGTGACGCCGCCGCCCTCCACGAAAAGCCGCGTCAGCCCGCGCGCCGCCAGCGCCGCGAGGATCGACGGGATGTCGAGGCCCGGCCCGTCCGCGGCGCGTGGCAGCCGGATCACCTCGGCCTCGCCGTGCCACGGCGGGCCGGCGACGTCCTCGGCACACAGCAGCAGGGTCGGCGGGCCGGGCCGGCGGAAGACCTGGTAGTCCGCGCCGAGGCGGCGATCCGTGTCCAGCACGACGCGCACCGGATCGGGCCCCGCCACCTGCCGCGTCGTCAGCCGCGGATCGTCGCCGCGGATCGTCCCGGCGCCGACGACGACGGCGTGGCAGAGCGCGCGCAGGCGATGCGTGTGCAGGATGTCGCCGGGCCCGCCGATCCATTGGCTGGATCCGGTGACGGTGGCGATGCGCCCGTCCAGCGTCTGCGCCAGGCGGCCGAT
>JAIYAI010000597.1 GCA_027489135.1 Acetobacteraceae bacterium | reverse complement strand
TGCTCTTGCCGGCGCCGGAGACGCCCATCACCAGCACCAGCGGACTCCCTCCCCCGCCGGCGGGGGAGGGCTGGGGTGGCTGCGGGGGTGCGGGAGGTGCTGCAACCACCGGGGCTCAGCCCTTCTTCTTCGGCTCCAGATGCCCGCCGAAGCCCTTGCGCATCGCGGACAGCGCCTTGCCGGCGAAGTGGTCCTCGTCGCGCGAGGCGAAGCGGGCCCAGAGGGCGGCGGACAGCACATGCGCCGACACGCCCGTCTCCACCGCCGCCTGCACGGTCCAGCGCCCCTCGCCGGAATCCCCCACCGCGCCCGAGTAGTCGTCGAGCTTCGGGTCGGCCGCCAGCGCCTGTGCCGTCAGGTCGAGCAGCCAGGAGGCGACGACGCTGCCGCGACGCCAGGCCTCGGTGATGTCGGGCAGGTTGAGGCTGAGGCGATGCTCCGGTGGCAGGGCTTCGGAATCCGCATGGGCCATGAGGTCGAGGCCCTCGGCCATGGCCTGCATCATCCCGTACTCGATGCCGTTATGAACCATCTTCACGTAGTGGCCGGCGCCGTTCGGGCCGCAATGGACGTAGCCCTCCTCCGGCCGGGGATCGAGGTCCTCGCGCCCCGGCGTCGGCACCGCCGCCGCCTTGCCCGGCACCAGCGCGCGGAAGATCGGATCGAGCCGCCGCACCACGGCTTCCTCGCCGCCGATCATCAGGGAGTAGCCGCGGGCCAGCCCCCAGACGCCGCCGGAGGTGCCGATGTCGAGGAAGTGCAGCCCCTTGGCGCGCAGCATCTCACCGCGACGCACCGCGTCCTTCCACATGCTGTTGCCGCCATCGATCAGCACGTCGCCGGGGGAGAGGAGATCGGACAGCGCCACCAGCGCATCCTCGGTCGCCTGGCCGGCGGGCAGCATCACCCAGATCGCGCGCGGCGCGTCCAGTGCGGCGACCATCGCCTTCAGGCCGTCCACGGCGCGGGCGCCTTCCCGGGCCAACGCCTCGCCCGGCTTCGGATCGCGGTCCCAGACCACGCCCTCGTGCCCGGCCTTCAGCAGCCGCCGTACGATGTTGGCACCCATCCGGCCAAGGCCGACCATGCCGAGTTGCATGCGCTTCCTCCCGCGTCCCGGCCGCGATGTGTAGCCCCCGCGGCGCGCTTCCGGAAATCCCGCCCCGGTGCAACAGTCCCGCGCGAGCAGCGAGGAGACGATCACCATGCCGGGGTCCCGTGAAGGCGCCATCGCGCGCGCGCAAGGATGCTACGACGACGGCCGCTACCTCGAAGCGCTGCGCACCCTCGTCGAGGTGCCGACCGAGAGCCAGATGCCGGAGCGCCGGCCCGACCTTCGCCGCTACTGCGAACGCACCATCCCGCCCATGATCGCCGACATGGGCTTCGAGAGCGTCGTCCTCGACAACCCCGACCCTGCCGCTGGCCCGGTGCTGGTGGCGCGGCGCATCGAGGACCCGTCGCTGCCGACCGTGCTGATCTACGGCCATGGCGACGTGGTGCGCGGCCTGGCGCCGCAATGGTCGAACGGGCGCGATCCCTGGGCCGTCACGGTGGAAGGAGACCGCTGGTACGGCCGCGGCACCGTCGACAACAAGGGCCAGCACCTGATCGCCATGGAGGCGTTGCGGGCCGTGCTGGCCGAACGCGGGCGCCTCGGCTTCAACGCGACGCTCTTCATCGAGACGGGCGAGGAGGTCGGCTCCCCCGGCCTCGCGGAGTTCCTTGAGCAGCACCGCGATCTCTGCGCGGCGGATGTCTTCATCGCGCTGGACGGGCCACGGCAGGCGACCTTCCTGCCGGAGATCGCGCTCGGCGCCCGCGGCGGCGTCGCGTTCGATCTGTTGGTGGACTTCCGCCCCACCGAACACCATTCCGGCCATTTCGGCGGCATCCTGGACGATGCCGGCTTCGTCCTGGCGCACGCGCTGTCCTCCATCGTCACGCCGCGCGGCGAGATCCTGGTGGAGGGCTGGAAGCCCCCTTCCGTGCCGCAGGCGGTGCTCGACGCGACGGACGCGCTGGTGATCGAGGAGATGCCCGGCATCCCCGAGGGCAGCGCCGACTGGGGCGAGCCCGGCATGTCGAAGGCGCGGCGCATCTACGCCCATACCAGCGTGATCGTGCTGGCCTTCACCTGCGGCCATCCGGATGCGCCGACCAACGCCGTGCAGGGCCGCGCCCGCGCGCGGCTGCAGGTGCGCCATACCGTCGACGTCCCGGCCGAGACCATCGTGCCGAACCTCCGCCGCCACCTGGACAAGCACGGCTTCCCGATGGTGCGGATCGAGGAGGCGCTGAGCCGCTCCATGTTCCCGGCCAGCCGCACCAACCCGGAGGACCCCTGGGTGAAGGCGGTGGCGAAGTCGATGACGCGCACGGCCAACCGTGCGCCGAACCTGCTGCCGAACTCCTCGGGGTCGTCGCCCTCGGAGCTCTTCCTGCAGACTCTGGACGCGCCCTGCCTCTGGATCCCGAACAGCTATCCGGGCTGCAACCAGCATGGCCCGGACGAGCACGCGCTCGCGCCGTTGCTGCGCGAGGGGCTGGGGCTGATGGCCGGCATCTGGTGGGATCTCGGCGCCGGCGAGGCGCCGAAGGCGAAGGCGTCGCGCCGGTGATCGCACGCCGCACGCTGCTGGCCGCCGTCGCGCTGCCGGCGCCGGCGCTCGCCCAGGGAGAGTATCCGAACCGGCCTGTCCGCCTCGTCATTCCCTACAGCGCCGGCGGCGTCGCCGACACGGTCGCGCGCATCATCCAGCCCAAGGTGGCGGAGCATCTCGGACAACCGCTGATCGTGGAGAACCGCACCGGCGCGTCGGGGGCGATCGGCGCGGCCGCCGTCGCGCAATCCGCGCCCGACGGCACGACGCTGCTGCTGGAAGGCGCGACCTCCATCACCTCGCCGCTGGTGAACAAGGGGCTTGCCGTCGACTACACCACGCTGGTGCCGGTGACACAGATCACCGCCGCGCCCTATGTGCTCGGCGTTCGCACGGACTTCCCGGCCGAGGACCTGGCCGGCTTCATCGCCGAGGCGAAGCGGCGCCCGGGCCAGGTCACCTATGGGACGCCAGGCGTCGCCCATATCGGCCACCTGATGGGCGAACTGCTGCAGTCGCTCGCGGGGATCAGGCTCGAGCACGTGCCCTACCGCGGCGGTGCCGATGCGGCGCGCGACGTGATCGGTGGGCGTATCGACGCCGCCATCATCTCGGAAAGCAGCCTCAAGCCCGTCTTCGCCTCTGGCAAGGGGCGTCCCTTCGGCGTGACGGGGCCGGTGCGGCGGCCCAATCTGCCGGGCACGCCGGCGATTGCTGAGGTCGTGCCGGGCTACGATCTGACCACCTGGATGGTGATCTTCGCCCCTGCCGGCACGCCGCCCGGTGTGGTGGCCCGCGCCGCCGCCGCCTTCCGCCACGCGACCGCGGACCCCGAGACGCGTACGCGCATCGAGACCAGCGGCAACGACCCGATGGTGACCGGACCGGCGGAGGCGGCGGCGCTGGTGGATCGGGACCGGGCTCTGTTGACGCGGTTGATCCGGGAGGCTGGGCTGCTCGCCCCGACCTGATTGCCGCAGATCTTCGGTCCGCGTTGAACATCTGCGCGCAAGCCATTGACGGTGCAGCACGTGTAACCCCCAGGACGCATCTGCCTGCTACTTACATCTTATGGTTGTAATGTCCGATTTTGAGGCTCGCACAGTGACGCAAAATTGGGGCATCATCTAAGCCAACGGTTGAAACCTTGGCCTGGTGCTTCCCATGTCCCAAACCCTGACCCAGACCAACGGCGGCGCCCTCGACGCGGGGCTGCCGCTGCCACGCCCCCCCCTGGCGTCCCGGCGCGGCAGTCTGGGCGCTGCCTCTGCGATGGGGGTGCTCGCCCTGGTGGGGGCCCTGTGCCTCGCCGCCGATCCGGCCTCCTCGCATCTCGAGGAACGGCGGACCCGGACCGTCGTGGAAAGCAGCGCCATGGCCGGTGCGGCTGCGCTGGCAACGGGTGGCGATGTCGTCGATGCAGCCACGGACGCGCTTCTCCGCGCCGGCCTGGCGGGTGGCGATCGCGGGCGCGACAGCCTCGTCGTCAATCGGCCGCCGCAGGCCGGTGCCTATGCCGGGCACGCCGACGCGGTGGAGGTCGTGCTGGTCCGCGCGCCGGCGGTCGGCATGGCCCACATGGCGCTCGGCGCGGCGATGCCCTTGCGCATCCGGGCCGTCGCCGCCGTCGTGACGGTGCTTGAGGCCTGCCCCGGAGCGGTCGATCGCGGGCCCTGCATGGCGCAGGAGGCGGCGTCCCAGTTGCGGGCGCCGCTGCTCGTGGAATAGGGACGGCGGCCGATGCGCCTGGCAGGTCGTTTCCGTGATCGGCGAACCGGCAGCGCGGTCCTCGAATTCGCGCTGCTCGCGCCGATCTTCGCCTTAATCGCCGTCGGCGCCTATGATTTCGGCAATGCGCTGCAGACCTCCATGCGGCTGGAACGCGCGGCGCGGGCCGGGGCGCAGTTCGCGCTCGTGCAGCCGAGCGACCTTGCCGGCATCCGCGCTGCCGCGATTGCCGCCTGGCCCGACCTGAGGGTGTCCGAGGTCCCTCCGCCGCGGGAACAATGCCGCTGCGGCGACGAGACCATCGCCTGCACGGCCAGTTGCCGCGACGGGCTGCAATGGACCGTGACGGTGACCGCGACGCGCCGCATCACCACGCTAGTACTGCCGGGGCTGACGGCTCGGACCGGCACGGCGACGGTGCGCGTGCGATAGAGCGTGATCGCCGAAGGTGGACTCACCGAAGGCGTGACTCACGCGACAAACCGAAAGCTTGGACCATGATCCGCGCCTCGGTGCGCGCTGATCATGCTGCCGTGTCCCGCTTCCGAGCTCCTGCGGACTTCGTCCGCGGGCCACTTGCCCATGGCTTCAGTGGCCTGCTGATCCGCGCCGTTCGCGGGTGAACCCACGAACGTCGCGGGCAGGACACAAGAGCAGCTCAGTCCGACTCGGGCGGAATGACGTTGGTCATCTTCCCCTCGACCAGCACGTCGCGCATCGTCTCCAGGCTCTTCAGCCGGATGTCGTCCCAGGCCTCGGGCGTGTGGAAGGCGATATGCGGCGTGATGACCAGCCGCCCGCGCACCCAGTCTTCCTGCGCGCGATAGGCGCGGAGCAGCCCGGGGATTGGATCGGACGGCGGCTCCACCGGGATGACATCGAGGCCGGCGCCGGCGAGATGCCCGTCGCGCAGGCACCGTTCCACCGCATCGATGTCGAGGATCGGGCCGCGTGCGGTGTTCACCACCACCGCGTCCTTCGGCAGCAGGCGCAGCTGCTTCTCCCCGATCAGCCCCCGCGTCGTGCGGGTCAGCGGGCAATGGATCGACAGCACGTTGGACTGCGCCAGCAGCTCCTCCAGCGTGCGAGCGCGATGGATGCCGAGCGCGCGGTCCCAGCCGTTCGGAATGTAGGGGTCGAAGAAGGCGACGCGGTAGCCGAAGGCCTTGGCGCGCAGCGCGGCGGCGGAGCCGATGCGCCCGAGGCCCAGGATGCCGAAAGTCTGCACCTCCTGCCGCCGGTGGAGGGGGGAAGGCATCACGCCCCAGCGCGCCGGATCAGGCCCGCGCTGGGTGTCGTGGTAGAGGATCAGCCCGCGGCGAAGCGACAGCGCCAGCAGCACCGCGAATTCCGCGACCTCCATCGTGCCGTAGTCCGGCACGTTGCAGACCTTGATGCCGCGCGCGGCGCAGGCGGCGCGGTCGACGCGGTCGTAGCCCACGCCCATGCGGATCACGACCTTCAGCTTCGGGAAGCGCGCGATCTGCTCGGCGGGCACGGCCATCCGCAGGGTCATCAGCCCGTCGACCTCGGCCAGGAGATCATCGGGCAACTCGGCGATGCTGGTCTTCGCGTTGCCCTGCAGGATGCGCACGCCGGGCCCCAGGATCTCCCGGTCCAGCGTCGTGTCTGGATAGAGCCCTTCGGGCTCGAGCACGGTCAGCGTCACGCGGCATTCCCCCTGGTCCTGGCCGGGGGCAGAATGTGCGCCGGCCGCCAGGGGTGCAACCACCCGGGGCCGGCGCCCGCCCCGGTCACGTCAGTGCGGTGGGTGCCACCGTGCTGCCCGTGCCGCCGGCGATCTTCAGCGGCTGCATCATGAAGGCGAAGCGGTCGATCCGCCGTTCCGCCAGTTCGTCGAGCTTCATGTTCTCCAGCAGGTGTACGCCATGCACGGCCAGCGCGATCTGGTGCACGGGCAGGGAGGCGTTGCGGTCCGGATTGGGCGCGACTTCGACGGGCCAGTTGTCGGAGCCCATCAGCACCGGCTCCTGCCGGATGATCCACTCGGCGGCGGCGATGCCGATGCCGGGGCAGCCGCGGACGTATTGCGCATTGTCCGTGCCCCAGAGATGGCCCCAGCCGGTGTTGATGATCACCGCGTCGGCCCGCTCGATCTTCAGGTTCTGCCGCTGCGCCGCGGCTTCGAGGTCGGCGACGGTGATCTCGTAGCCGATGGGCAGGGTGCGCACGCCCTTCAGCGCGGCGACGTCGAACATCACGCCGCGGGTGAAGACGGTGCCGATGCCGTCCACGCCCATCTCGCGGAAGCCGCCGCGCGTGGCGATGTCGTCCACCTTCACGCAGTTGTAGACCTCGTCGCCGATGGTCTGGTGCGGGAAGGCGTCGAGCTGCGTGCCGACCTGGCCGATCTCGGAGATCACGATCTCCTCGTTCGATCCGCGGCGGTTGGGCTCGGGGTTCATGAAGGTGCGCTTGAGGTGCTGGTCGAAGCGCCGCGTGCCGAAGAAGGGCATGGAGGGTTCCAGGCGCCGGCCGAGTTCGATCGTCTTGCCTTCGCGGATCAGTGCCGCGGCGGCCTTGCGCTTGGTGTCGTCGAGCAGGTTCATGTAGCCGCGCCGGTCGGCGGCGCCGAAGCGCGAGGGGCAGCGCTGCGCCGAGGCAGGCGGGGACCAGCCACCCGCGGCGGCGGGGGCCTGGGCCTGCGCTGGTGTCGCGCTGAGGCCCATATGCGCCCCGCCACAGGCGAGGCAGGCGGCGAAGAGGCTGCGCCGGGACATTCGTGCCATGGGTCGTCTTCTCCCAAGTGTTGGCGGCACCGGACGGGCCGCGAAACGAGCCTAGGGGAGGCAACCGGTGTTACGATATCACCATCGGGCCGGGGCGCTTCCCGGCATGGCGGCGGCGCCGCATCATCGCGGCCCTGACGGGGGAGATGGGCGATGGCGGAACGGCGGATCCTGGTCACCGGCGCGGCGAGCGGCATCGGCGCTGCCTGCGCGCGGCTGATGGCGGCACCCGGCATCGCGCTCGCCCTGCACACGCGGAAGAACCGGGAGGGGCTGGAGCGCGTCGCCGACGAGGCGCGGGCGAAGGGCGCGACGGTGCATGCCGTCACCGGTGACCTCGCCGTTGCGGGGGAGCCGGAGCGGGCGGTGGAGGCTGCAGTGGCGGTGCTCGGCGGCCTCGATGCGGTGGTGAACGTTGCGGGCTTCGCCGACCGGACGCCGATGGCTGACCTGACCGATACCGCCTTCGCCTACAGCATCGATTCCGTGGCGACGGCCATGCTGCGGCTGTCCCGCGCGGCGAAGGCGCCGCTGATGGCGGGGCGGGATCCGCGCTTCGTCGCGGTCTCCTCCTTCGTCGCCCATGTCTTCCGTCCGGACCAGCCGCTGTTTCCCGCCTCCGCCGCGGCGAAGGCGGGGCTGGAGGCGCTGGTCCGCGCGCTGGCCGTGGAATGGGCGCCGACGGTGACGGTGAACGCCGTTGCCCCGGGTTTCATCCGCAAGGACCCCGGCGCGCACTACGCCCTGGCGAAGGGCCCGGGCGGGGCGGAGGAGCGGACGCAGCGCATCCCCCTCAAGCGGGTGGGCGAGACAGCGGAGGTGGCCGCCGCCATCGGCTTCCTGGCCTCGCCGGCGGCCAGCTACATCACCGGCCAGGTGCTGCACGTGGATGGCGGCCTCACGGCGTAACCCCGCGTAGCCCCCGCATTCCGGCTAGCCAGAGGGCGATGCCGAAGCCCCATGCGGCATGCGCGAGCACGACGTTCACGGCGAAGAGCGCATCCATCCCGAAGGCGATCGGGAAGCCCGCGGCCGGCGCCAGCACCAGGAAGAGGAAGGCGACGGGCACCGTCGCGCAGTAGAGGATGGCGGCCGTGGCCAGGGGCGTTGCGGGTCGCAACCGGTGCAGCAGCAGGAACAGCGCACCCCATGCGCCGGACCAGAGCATGCCCTGCAGCAGGGACGGCAGGCCCGAAGGCTTCGGCGTCAGGTCGAAAGGTGCGACCGGGAACCCGTCGAGCGCGTGCAGGATGGCCGCCGCGCTCTGGTGGAAGGTGACCATGGCGAGGGCCCCCGCAAGAAAGCCCTCGGCCAGCGTGAAGCGCGGCATCATCCCATCCCCGATCCCGTCGCCGGTTCGCGGCGGCGGGCGGGATGGTTAGCCGCGGCGGGTCAGGCCTCGGCCGGCACCGTGCGGCGGGCGCGCCACAGGGCGCCCAACAGCATGATCGAGGCCACGAGCAGCGCGATCATGCCCCAGCCCGGATCGATCCAGGGGGCCCGGACGCCGGCGATCTGCACGATCTCGGCGCGCACCGCGCTCCACTGGTAGACGGCGGCGGCCAAAGCGCCGAGCGCTGGCAGGAACATCATGAGCGCGGCGGCGAGGATGAGCGGCACGCGCAGGTTGGCGAGGCGCGGCAGCAGCGCCGCGGCGACGGCGAGGGCGAGGAAGGCCAGCTTCGCCGTGGTCAGGATCGGCACGGCCTCCCAGGTGGAGATCCCGAGCAGGGACTTGTCCGCGCCGCGGAAATGCAGCGCCGGGAAGGCGAAGGCCGCGACAAGCGCCAGGCCGATGCCGGCCAGCAGCAGGCCGAGGCCGAGCGGATCGCGCGCGAGGGTCGAAGGGGACGAAGACGATGACATCGGAGCCTCCCTGTCTGAACGATTACAGACAAGTAATCACGAAGCCGGGTCGGTTCAAGCGCGACGGTCACGAATCCGACAGCAGGCGGAACAGCGTCACGGTGCGGCTGTCCCGGTCCTCCAGTTCGCGCGTGGTGGGCACGGTGAAGCGGGCGATCGCCAGCAGCCCCGCATGGGGCAGGTAGGCGCGGCCGGGATCGGCGATCCACACCTCAGCCCCCGTGGCGGCGAGGCCGCGCAGCCAGGGCAGGATGTGGTTGGTCATCGGCGCCTCGTAGCAGACGTCGCCGGCGAGCACCGTGTCCCAGCGGCAGGGCTGGCCGACCACGTCGCCGTCGAGCGCGGTGACGGAAGCCCCGTTCAGCGCGGCGTTGAGCCGGGTGGCGGCGACGGCCAGGGGATCGATCTCCGCCGCCTCGACCAGTGCGGCGCCGGCCCGGGCGGCGGCGATGGCGGCCAGGCCGCAGCCGGCGGCGAAGTCCAGCACCCGGCGGCCGGCGACACGATGCGGTTCGTCCAGGATCAGCCGCGCCATGGCCTGGCTGCCGGGCCAGGCGAAGGCCCAGAAGGGCGGCTCGATGCCCTGTTCGCCGAGCCAGGCCTCGGTCGCCTGCCAGATCGGGGTGATCTCGGTGGCGAGGTGCAGCGCGATCTCCGGCACCAGCGGCGCCCGGGCGATGGCGGTGTTCGCGCGGATGAACGCGTCTCCCTCCCCCACTGGCGAGGGAGCGCCGGGGTGGGGGTGGCCTTCCGAGACGCTGCGAGGCGACCCCCCTCCCGACCTCCCCCCGCCAGCGGGGGGAAGAACGATGCCATCCTTCACATCCTGCCCAGCAGGAAGGCCAGCGTCACCGCCAGCCCGACCTCCCGGTTCGCCTTGAACAGCACCAGGCAATGCGCCTGGTCGCGGATGTCGAGCGTCATCACCTGCCGCGCCAGCAGCACGGCGGGCAGCAGCAGCGCCGGCCAGAACCAGGGTCCCGCGCCCGCCGCCCAGCCCGCCGCCGCCAGCAGCGCCAGCGCCACCGCGTAGCAGGCCGCCAGGAAGGGCCGCGTGCGCTCCCCGAACTTCAGCGCTGTGGAGCGGATGCCGACCAGCGCGTCGTCCTCGCGGTCCTGGTGCGCGTAGATCGTGTCGTAGCCGAGGATCCAGGCGATCGAGGCTGCGTAGAGCAGCGCCGCCTCCAGCCCGAGCGTGCCGGTCGCCGCGGCGGGGCCGAGCAGCGCGCCCCAGCCGAAGGTGATGCCCAGCACCGCCTGCGGCCAGTCCGTCACGCGCTTGGCCAGCGGATAGAGGATCACCGGCACCAGGGAGACCAGCCCTACCACGATGGCCGTGCCGTTCAGCTGGAACAGGATCGCCAGCCCGACGATCCCGAGCGCCATCAGGAAGACCAGCGCCTGCTTCGGCGTGACCGCGCCGGAGGCGAGCGGCCGCCCCCGTGTCCGCTCCACCAGCTTGTCGATGTCGCGGTCCCAGAGGTCGTTCACCACGCAGCCCGCGGCGCGTGTCACCACGGCGCCCAGCGCGAACAGCAGGGTCAGCCGCAACCCCTCCGCCCAGCTCGGCGCCAGCAGGGCGATGGCCCAGAAGCCGGGCAGCACCAGCAGCCAGACGCCGATCGGCCGATCCAGCCGCATCAGCAGCGCATAGGGGCGCCAGGCCTCGGGCAGGCGGGCGATCCAGCCACGGTCGCGGATATCGGTGTAGGCGGAGGTCACGCGCTGTATAGGGGGCGCGGAACCCGCCATGTCCATCCCCCGCCTCTTCACCGATGCCTCGCTGGCCGAAGGCGAGCCCGTCCCCGCCACGCCGGGCCAGGCGCATTACCTCGGCGGCGTCATGCGCCGCGGCGCGGGCGACCCCGTGGCCCTCTTCAACGGCCGCGACGGCGAATGGGCGGCGCGGATCGAGAGCATCCGCAAGGACCGCGCCGTCTTCCTCCCCGAACGCCGGACGCGGGAGCAGGAGACCCCGCCCCAGGTCACGCTGCTGGTCGCGGCGCTCAAGCGCGACGCCCTGGACCTGATCGCCGAGAAGGCGACGGAGCTCGGCGCCACCCGCATCCAGCCCGTCTTCACCCGCCGCAGCGTCGCCGACCGGGTCAACACTGACCGCCTCTCCACCATCGCGCGGGAGGCGGCGGAGCAGTGCGAGCGGCTCTCCGTTCCCACCGTCTCCCCTGCCGCGGCCCTGCACGCCGTGCTCGATGCCTGGGACCACACGGTGCCGCTGATCCTCGCTGCCGAGCGCCGTAACGCGCCGCCGATCGGGCAAGCGGCCGCCTGCCTATCCCCCCCATACGCTTTGCTGATAGGGCCCGAGGGAGGCTTCGATCGGGCGGAACTTGACGACCTCACGCGCCGCCCCTTTGTTGCGCCGGCCGCCCTCGGCCCGCGCATCCTGCGGGCGGAGACGGCGGCCCTCGCCGGTCTCGCGGTGCTGCAGGCCGTCGCCGGGGACTGGACGTAATCGGACCGTCGTGCCTTCGGGCGCGACCTGAAAGGCTCGGATGTCGAACCCCGGCGAGGCGGATCCCACCCCCGTCACCTCGGTGCGCCAGTTGGCGGACTGGTTCGCGGCCGGCGGCAAGCCGCGCGCGGCGTGGAAGGTCGGCACCGAGCACGAGAAGTTCGGCTTCCGCCGTGACGAGCCCGGCCTGCCTGCGCCGGCCTATGAACCGCGGGGCATCCGCGCCGTGCTGGAAGGCCTGTGCGCGAAGCACGGCTGGCAGCCCATTCTCGACGGCGGCAACCCGATCGGCCTGAAGCGCGGCGGCGGCTCCATCAGCCTGGAGCCCGGCGGACAGCTCGAGCTGTCGGGCGCCGTGCATGCCGACCTCCACGCGGCGCAGGCGGAGCTGAACACCCACCTGCGGGAAGTGCATGAGATCGCGGGACCGCTCGGCCTCGGCTTCGCGCTGCTCGGCTTCCACCCCACCGCGACCCGCGCCGAGATGCCCTGGATGCCGAAGGGCCGCTACGCGGTGATGCGCGCCTACATGCCGAAGGTGGGCAGCCTCGGCCTCGACATGATGCTGCGCACCTGCACCGTGCAGGCCAATCTCGACTACGGCGACGAGGCCGACATGGTCGAGAAGCTGCGCATCTCCCTCGCGCTGCAGCCCGTCGCCACGGCGCTGTTTGCCAATTCCCCCTTCACCGAGGGCAAGCCGAACGGCTTCCTCTCCATGCGGTCGCAGGTCTGGACCGATACCGACAACGCCCGCACCGGCATCCCCGCCGTCGTCTTCGAGCCCGGCTTCGGCTTCGAGCGCTTCTGCGACTGGGTGCTCGACGTGCCGATGTACTTCGTCATGCGCGACGGCAAGTGGATCGACACCGCCGGCATGAGCTTCCGTGCCTTTATGGAGGGCAAGCTGCCGGTGCTGCCCGGCGAACGCGCCACCATGGGCGACTTCGCCGACCACGTGACCACCGCCTTCACCGAGGTGCGCCTGAAGCGCTTCCTGGAAATGCGCGGCATGGACGCCGGCAGCCCGGCGATGCTGATGGCGGCCTCGGCGCTCTGGGTCGGGCTGATCTACGACGACGCGGCGCAGAAGGCGGCCGCGGCGCTGGTGCGCGACTGGACCGTCGAGGAGATCCGCGCGCTGCGCGCCGAGGTGCCGCGCACCGCGTTGCGCGCCAGGCTGCGCGGCCGCACCGTCCGCGACATCGCGCATGACATGGTGGCCATAGCCCGCGGCGGGCTGAAGGCGCGTGGCCTCGGCGAGGAGGTCTACCTCGCCCCGCTCGACGAGATCGTCGGGAGCGGGCTGACCCAGGCCGAGCGTTGGCTGCACCTGGTGGAGCGCCTCTATGGCGGCGACGCCGCGAAGCTGCTGACCGCCGCCGAGGCCTGATCGAGGCGCGTTCATCGCGTGTTAGCCTTGTGATGGCAGAAGCCTGCCATGCCTTTGTCCGAGACGGACCCGCCCCTCGACCTGCTGCGGCAGCGCGCCCGGACCGAGACGCGCCGGATCGCTGCGCTTGATCGCACCGGCCTGCTGGACAGCCCGCCCGAGCCCGATTTCGACGCGCTCGTCGCCGCGGCAGCAGATCGCCTCGCCGTGCCGATCGCCTTGATCTCGCTGGTGGATGCCGACCGCCAGTGGTTCAAGGCACGCGTCGGGCTCGACGCGACGGAGACGCCGCGGGCCTTCGCATTCTGCCACCACACCATCCGCACCGCGGACCTGATGGTGGTGCCGGACGCAACGCAGGATCGCCGCTTCGCGGCGAACCCGCTGGTCACCGGCGATCCTTCCATCCGCTTCTACGCGGGCGCGCCGGTGACCGCGCCGGACGGCGCGCGCATCGGCACGCTCTGCGTCATCGACCGCGTTCCACGTGAGGGTCTTTCAGGAGAGGAGGCGTGCGCCTTGCGTGACCTTGCGGCCGCCGTCTCGGCGGAGATCGCGCGCCGGGGCGGTGGCTGAGCCCGGCCATGGCCAAGGAGGTCCGGTACATCCTCTTCGAGCTGTCCGACGTCGAGCGGGCGCTCCTGGACTATCTCAGCCCACCCGGGGCGATCGTGGCGCCGAAGGCCGGGCCGCAGGTGCGCGTCACCTTCACCGAGACGCCACGGGACGGGATCTGTGCCGTGCTGGCCGGCCTGCGCGACCCCGACGGGATGTCCAGGCCGCGGCGGGTGGACGAGACCGCTCTGCTGTCGGCCCTGATCACCTGGTGCCGCGCGGCGGGCATCCCGCTGCCGCGGCGCGGGATGAAGGCCCTCGAATTGCTCGGTGGTACCCCGGCGCTGACGGTGACGCTGAATGCCGCGCGGACGGCGACGCAGGTGGGCAGCAACCGCATCCGCCACGCTGATCCGGCGC
>JAIYAI010000601.1 GCA_027489135.1 Acetobacteraceae bacterium | reverse complement strand
TGGTGGTCAGCGCCGCCACCTGGGAACTGGTCAGCCCGCGCACCTGGGTGGTGGTCACGGCGCCGAGCTGGGTGGTGGTCAGCGCCGCCGCCTGGGTCGTCGTCAGCGCGCCCACCTGCGTGCTGGTGAGGCCACCGACCTGGGTGGTGGTCAGCGCCACGGCCTGGGTCGTCGTCAGCGCCGCCACCTGGCTGGTGCCGAGGCCGGCGACCTGCGTGGTGGTCAGCACGGCGAGATCCGTCGTCTCCAGCGCCCGGACCTGGGTGGTGTTCAGGCCGGATAGCTGGGTTGTCGTCAACGCGCCGACCTGGGTCGTCGTCAGGGCCGCGACGTCCGTCGTCTCCAGCCCCGCGATATGGCTGGTCTGCAGCGCGTTCACCTGCGTGGTGGTCAGCGCCGCCACCTGCGTCGTCGTCAGCGCCGCCACCTGGGTGCTCGTCAGGCCGCGCATCTGCGTGCTGGCGAAGCCGCCGAGCTGCGTGGTGGTCAGCGCCGCCACCTGCGTCGTCGTCAGCGCCGCCACCTGGCTGGTGGCCAGGCCACCGAACTGGGTGGAGGTCATGGCGCCGACCTGGGTGGTGGTCAGCGCCGCGGCCTGGGCCGTGGTCAGCCCGCGCAGCTGCGTCGTGCCGAGCACGGCGATGTCGGTGCTTTCCAGCGCCCGGGCCTGGGTGGTGGTGAAGGCGCCAAGCTGCGCGCTGGTCAGGCCGCCGATCTGGGTGGTGGTCAGCGCGGCGAGGTCCGTCGTCTCGAAGCCCCGCACCTGGGCCGTGGTGAGGCCGGCGATCTGCGTCGTGCTGAGCGCGCCGAGCTGGGTGGTGGAGATCGCGGCGACCTGGGTGCTGGTCAGCCCGGCCAGCTGCGTCGTCGTCAGCGCGCCGACCTGGGTCGAGGTGATGGCGTCGACCTGCGTGGTCGTCAGCGCACCAAGCTGGGTCGCGGCGAGGCCGCGGATCTGTGTCGTCGTCAGCACGGCGAGGTCCGTCGTCTCCAGCGCCCGGGCCTGGATCGTGCTCAGCGCGCCAAGCTGGGTGCTGGTCAGCGCGCCGACCTGCGTCGTCGTCAGCGCCGCGAGGTCGGAGGTCTCGATCCCGATGACCTGGGTGGTGCTGAGCGCACCGACCTGGGTCGTGGTCAGCGCCGCCGCCTGGGTGGTGGTCAGGGCGGCGACCTGGGACGAGACAAGCCCGGCCAGCGCCGTCGTCGTCACCGCGCCAAGCTGCGTCGTCGTCAGCGCCGCCACCTGGGTCGTGGTCAGCGCCGCGGCCTGGGTCGCGGTCAGCGGGGCCACCTGGGTGGTCGTCACGGCGCCGAGCTGCGTCGTCGTCAGCGCCGCCACCTGGGTCGCCGCCAGGCCGCGCACCTGCGTCGTCGTCAGCACGGCGAGGTCCGTGGTCTCCAGCGCCCGCGCCTGGGTGGTGTTCAGCGCACCGATCTGCGTACTGGTCAGGCCGCCGACCTGCGTCGTGGTCAGGGCGGCAAGGTCCGTGGTCTCCAGCGCCACCACCTGGCTGGTGGACAGCGCGCCGACCTGGGTGCTGGTCAGCGCGCCGACCTGGGTCGTCGTCAGTGCCGCAACCTGGGTGGTGGTGAGGCCGCGCACCTGCGTCGTCGTCAGGGCGGCGACCTGCGTCGTGGTGACGGCCCCGAGCTGGGTGGTGGTCAAGGCAGCAATCTGTGTCGCCGCCAGGCCACCCACCTGCGTCGTCGTCAGCACGGCCAGGTCCGTGGTCTCCAGCCCGCGGATCTGCGTGGTGTTCAGCGCGGCGACCTGGGTGCTGGCCAGCGCGCCGACCTGGGTCGTCGTCAGCGCCGCGACGTCGGTCGATTCGATCGCCGTGACCTGCATCGCTGCCAGGGCAGAGACCTGCGTCGTCGTCAGTGCCGCCACCTGCGTGGTGTTGAGCGCCGCGACCTGCGTCGCCGCCAGCGCGCGCACCTGGGTCGTCGTCACCGCGCCGAGCTGGGTGGTGGTTAGCGCGCCGACCTCCGTCGTCGTCAGCGCCACCACCTGCGACGTCGCCAGGGCGCCGACCTGCGTGGTGGTCAGCGCCGCCACCTGGGTCGTCGTCAGCGCGCCCGCCTGCACCGCCGTCAGGCCGCGCACCTGCGTGGTGGTCAGCACGGCGAGGTCCGTGGTCTCGATCGCCCGAAGCTGGGTGGTGCTGAGCACGCCGATCTGCGTGCTGGTCAGGCCGCCGACCTGGGTGGTGGTCAGGGCGGCAAGGTCCGTCGTGTCGATCCCCAGCACCTGGGCGGTGGAAAGGGCACCGATCTGCGTCGTCGTCAGCGCGCCGACCTGCGTCGTGTTCAGGGCGCCGATCTGCGTGCTGGTCAGCCCGCGCACCTGGGTGGTCCCGAGGCCGCCGACCTGCGTCGTCGTCAGCGCGCCCACTTGCGTCGTCGTCAGCGCCGCCACCTGGGTGCTGCCGAAGCCGCCGAGCTGGGTCGTCGTCAGGGCGGCCAACTGGGTCGTGGTCAGCCCCGCCACCTGCGCCGTGGTCAGGCCGCCGAGCTGGGTGGTGTTGAGGGTGACGAGGTCCGTTGTCTCCAGCGCCGTGACCTGGGTCGTCGTCAGCCCCGCCACCTGCGTCCGCGTCAGCCCCGCGGCCTGGGTGGTGGTCAGCCCCGCGATGTCCGTCGTGTCGAAGCCGCGCAACTGCGCCGTGGACAGCGCGCCGACCTGGGTGGAGCTCAGCGCGCCGAGCTGCGTCGTCGTCATCGCCGAGACCTGGGTGGAGGTCAGCGAGGCGAGCTGCGTGGTGGTGACGGCGCCGATCTGCGTCGTCGTCAGCGCGGCGATCTGCGTGGTGTTCATGGCCGCCACCTGCGTCGCTGCCAGGCCGCGCACCTGGGTCGTGGTGAGGACGGCGAGGTCCGTGGTCTCCCACCCCGCCATCTGGGTCGTCGTCAGCGCACCGAGCTGCGTGCTGGTCAGCGCGCCCACCTGGGTCGTCGTCAGCGCCGCGAGATCCGAGGTCTCGAGCGCCGCGACCTGGGTGTTGGTCAGGGCACCGACCTGCGTCGTGGTCAGCGCCGCGACCTGGGTGGTGTTCAGCGCCGCCACCTGGGTCGCGACGAGGCCGCGCACCTGCGTGGTGGAGAGCACGGCAAGATCCGTCGTCTCCAGTCCCGCGAGCTGGGTCGTCGTCAGCGCGCCGAGCTGGGTGGTGTTCAGCACCCCCACCTGGGTCGTCGTCAGCGCGCCGAGCTGCGTCGTCGAGAAGGCGCGCATATCGGTGGTGGTCAGCGCCGCGATCGAGGTCGTGGTGAGCTGCTGGATCTGCGTGGTGGTCAGCGAGGTGACGACCGACATGGCGCGCTCCGCTCCGGTTGTTGGCCTGTCTCCGGCGCCCATTCGGCCACCGGTCCCGCCCCGGACGTCCTGTCGGCAGGGGAGCAGCGAGAGAATGCGAACCGGAGGTTGAGCAATCGCTAAGCCAGGTTGCTTTTCCTCAGGGCTCGCGCAGGCCCTCCTGCAGCCCGCGCAGCAGCGGGAAGAGCAGGTAGGAGAGCAGGCTGCGCGTGCCGACCTTCGCTTCCGCCTGCACGGTCATGCCGGGCATCGGCGCCGTACCCGGCGGCAGGCCCGTGAGCGCCGGCGCATCGAGCGCGACCTGGGCGCGATGCATGCCCGCCGCCGTTCCCTCGACCGGGGCGGAATCCTGCGCGATGGCGCGCAGCCGGCCGCGCAGCACGCCGTGGCGCTGGTAGGGGAAGGCATCGACCTTCACCACCACCGGGTCGCCGGGCCGGGCATAGCCGATATCGGCCGAGCGCAGCGCGACCTCGGCGATCATGGGCGCGCCGGCCGGCACCAGCGTGACCAGCGCCTCGGCTTCCCGCAGCACGGAGCCGGCGGAGCGGCGCGCGACCTCCAGCACCGTGCCGTCCTCCGGCGCCGTCAGCACCGTCAGCGCCGCGAGTCGCGCCGCCTTGGCCAGCCCCTCCTCCACACGGGCAAGCTCGGCATGGATGCGCACCGTCTCCTCCAGCAGCGCGCGCCGCCATTCGTCGAGGAAGCCCTGCCGCTCGGCCTGCTTGGTCTCCAGCGCATGGCGCAGCTCCTGGCCGCGGCCGCGGCCCTGCTCGCGCTCCCGCTCGGCCTGCAGGCGCTGGGCCCGGGCGGCCAGCAGGTTCAGGCGGGAGCCGAGCTGGCCTTCCAGCAGGCGCGACCGCATCGCTTCCACGTCGCGGGCGACGGCGACCTGCTCGGCCAGCGCCGCATCGGCCTCGGCCAGGCTGCGGAGCGCGGCCTCGATGCCACGGATCTCGCCGTCCAACGCCGAAAGCCGTGCCGCCACCAGGGACTGGCGGCGCGCATGCAGCCCGGCCTGCAGCAGGCTGTCGAGGTCGCTGCCCTCCGGCGGCGGGGCGGGACGTCCGGCCAGCTCCGCCAGCAGCCGGTCGAGATGCGCGGAGAGCATACGCCGCTGCGCGGCCAGCGCGGCCCGGTCGGCCTCGGCGAAGCTCGGGTCCATGACGGCCAGCACCTGGCCGCGGGCCACGCGCTCGCCAGGCCGGACGCGGATCTCCCGGATCACCGCGCGCTCCATCGGCTGCAGCACCAGCGGCGGCGCATCAGGGGCGAGGCGGCCGGGCCCGGTCACGACGATCTCGATCTCCGCCACCGCCGCGGCCGTCAGCAAGGCGGCGACGAGGGCGGCGAGGATCCAGGGCAGGCGGCGCAGCAGGGGCGGCGCCGGTTCCTGCAGCAGCGCCTCCAACTCGTCCTGGAAGGGCGCGGCCTCTGGCGCGACCGGCGGCGGTGGCGGCGCGGCGCGCGGCAGCCGGGGCAGGCGCCAGCGCCGGCGCGGCACCGCGTCATCCCCCGGAATGGCGCGCGCGACGAGCGCGGCGCCGGCCGCCGAGGTTGCAGGCCCTACCGCAGGTGCTGCGTCTGCTGCTGCCATAGGTGCCGGTAGATGTCGCAGCGGTCGAGAAGCTGCGCATGCGGGGCGAAATCGACGGCGCGGCCGCGCTCCAGCACCAGGATCGCATCCGCCCGCACCAAGCTGGACAGGCGGTGGGAGACGACGACCATGGTCCGGCCGCGCGCGATCTCCGCCAGGTTGGCCTGCACGATCGCCTCGCTGTCGGGATCGAGCGCGCTCGTCGCCTCATCCAATATGAGAAGGCGGGGATTGGTCAGAAGCGCCCGGGCGATGGCGATGCGCTGGCGCTGGCCGCCCGAGAAATTGCTGGCGCCCTCCTCGACCATCGTCTCCAGAGACTGAGGGAGCCGTTCAATGAACTCGAGCGCGCCGGCGAGGCGGGCGGCTTCCAGCACCTCCGTCACCGGCGCCTCGGGCCGGGCGGCGGCGATGTTCTCCCGCAAGGTGCCGCGGAACAACATGTTGTCCTGCAGTACCACCCCGACATTCCGCCGGAGGTGGTCGAGGTCCATGTGGCGGATATCGACGCCGTCGAGTTGGACCAACCCCTGCTCCGGCACATGGATGCCCTGGATCAGCCGCGTCACCGTGGTCTTGCCGGAGCCTGAGCGCCCGACCACGCCGATCACCTGCCCCTCGCCCACCGCGAAGGTGACGCGGTCGAGCGCCGGCGTCGCGGCGCCGGGATAGCGGAAGGTCACACCCTCGAAGCGCAGCGCGCCGGTGACCGGCGGGCGCGCGAGGCGGCGGTGCGGGCTCCGCTCCGGCGCCGCGTTCATCACGGTTCCCAGCATCCGGACCGACAGCGCGGCTTCCTGGTATTCGTTGATCAGCGCGACGATCTGCACCAGCGGCCCGGTCACCCGGCCCGAGAGCATGGTGAAGGCGACCAGAGCGCCGATGGACAGCCGCCCTTCGAAGACCTCGACCACGCCCAGGGCGAGCACGCTGATCTGCATCAGCCGCTCCAGCATGCTGGTCGCCGTGGTGCCGGCGGCGCCGATGCGCCCGACCTCGGCATGGCTGCGCACGGCGGCGGCGACCTGGCCGTCCCAGGCACGCTGGCGCAGCGGCTCCAGCACCAGGGATTTGACGGCGCGCATGTTGTGCAGCGTCTCGACCAGGTAGGCCTGGCGGGCGCCCTCGGCCGCGTAGAGGACGTTCAGCCGCCGCCGGAAGGCCGGCACCATGGCGCCGATCACCAGCGCGATCGCCAGCGAGAAGCCCAGCACCACCGCGGTCAGCAGCCCGCTGTAGACTGCGAGCAGGACCAGCAGCAGCGGCAGCAGCGCGGCGTCGATCAGCACCTGGAACAGCCGGCCCGTCAGGAAATGGCGCAGCTTCTCGGTCTGCTGCATGTGGCGCACCAGCACGCCCGCGGCATGGCTTTCGAAGAAGGCGAGTGGCAGCCCCAGCAGATGCGCGAAGGTGCGGGAGCCGAGGCGGGCATCCATCCGGTTGCTCGCCAGCAGCATCAGGCGCTGCCTTGCGTAGCCGAAGACCCCGTCGAAGACGGTCAGCAACAGGAAGATGCCGACCACGACGAAGAGGGTCTGGTAGGCGTGGTGCGCCACCACCTTGTCGATCAGCACCTGGAAGAGCAGCGGCGTGGCGAAGCCGATCAGGTTCGACATCAGCGCGGCGATGGCGACGCCGGCCAGGAAGCGGCGGTTGCGCGCGATCTCCGGCAGGAACCAGCGCAGGCCGAAGGGCTCCTCCCCCTCCGCCAGGCCATGGGCGGGCTTGCGGGAGAGCAGCAGGGTGCCGGTCCAGCCGGCCTCGAAGCTCTCGCGCGGGACAAGCTGCACGCCGGCGCGCTCATCGGCCGGGTCGAGCACGGCGGCGAGGCGCGTACCGTCCGGCCCCGGGACGACATGCACCAGGATCAGCCAGCCCCCGTCCGGCCGCTGCGCCAGGGCCGGATAGGCGGAGCCGAGCGCGCCGGCCTTCGCCCAGTCGCAGTTGCGCAGGACCTCGGTCTTCAGCCCGGCCTTGCGGAGGGTGGCCAGGATGCCGGGCAGCATGTCCCGTCCCTCCACGGCGGGAAGGTCCTGCGGGGCAAGCTGCACCCCGTGGTGCATGGCCACGAGGAAAAGGCAGCGCAGCGCTGTGAGTTCGGGTGCCAAGCCTTCTGCCTGCCGAGAGATGCCCGGCAGGCTAGCGGCGAAGGCCTTGCGCGCCGGTTAAGGCGCGCAAGGCCCGGGACGATCAGCCCGTGACGAACTTCTTCGCCTGCTGGTCATAGGCGCCGAAGCCCAGCATCTCACGGTGCTCGGCCGGCGGCAGCGACATCTCGGATTCCGACTTGCCGGCCTTGATCGCAGCGAGGCCCGCCTTGATGCCCCGCGCGGCCGGCGAAATCATGCCCGTCGGAAAGGTGCCGATCTTGAAGCCCAGCGCGGCGGCCTGCTCCTGCGTCGGCGTCGCGCGTCCGCCGCCCGGGGACAGCACGGCGAAGCTCGGCTTGCCCTTGGCGGCGGCGATGGCGCGCCCGATCTCGGCGTCATCGGCGGGGCTGTCGAAGAACAGGATGTCGGCCCCCTCCTCCACATACATCTCGATGCGCGCCAGCGCCTCCTCGACCCCCGCAGTGGGGCGGCAATCGGTGCGGGCCAGGATCAGGATGCCGCTGTCCTTCGCGGCTTCCACAGCGGCACGGATCTTCATCCGTGCCTCCTCCCGCGGGATGCAGGGCTTGCCGCCGGCGGTCAGCGCGCGGGGCGTGATCTTGTCCTCGATCAGGATCGCCGCGGCGCCGGCTTGGCCATAGGCGCGGACGGTGCGCTGGACGTTCATCGCGTTGCCGTAGCCATGGTCGCCATCGGCCAGGACCAGCAGGTCGGGCGCGGCGCGGTGCACCATGACGAAGCTGTCGTACATCTCGCCGAAGGAGATGAGGTCGAGATCCGGCCCGCCGAGGCGGGAGGCGGCGACGCAGGAGCCGGAGAGGAAGGCGGTGGCGAAGCCGGCCTCGGTGGTCAGCTTGGCCGACAGCCCGTCCCAGACCGCGGGCATGGCGACGAAGCCGGGCTTGGCCAGCAGGGCACGCATTTTTTCGGGGGGGGTCATGGACGTCTCCTCTCGCGGATTGGTGCGGGACGATAGGCGCGGGCGGCGGAAGGGGCCATATCCCGGGGCATGACCGACAATCCCCTCCTCGCTCCCTGGACCGGGCCCTTCGGCCTGCCCCCCTTCGACCTGATCCGCGCCGAGCATTTCCCGCCCGCGCTGGATGCCGGCATGGCAGCCCACAAGGCGGAGGTCGCGGCCATCGGCGCCGATACCGCCCCGCCCAGCTTCGCCAACACGATCGACGCGCTGGAGCGCAGCGGCCAGGTCCTGCGCCGGGTCAGCGCCTGCTTCTTCAACCTGGTCTCCAGCCAGGCCAGCCCCGAGATGCAGCAGGTGGAGCGCGACTACGCCCCGCGCCTCGCCCGACACCGCGCCGAGGTGACACTCGACCCCGCCATCTACGCCCGCATCGCGGCGCTGCATGCGCGGCTGCCGGCGCTCGGCCTCGATGCCGACCAGGCACGGCTGCTGGATCGCCTCCACACCTTCCTGCTGCGCGCCGGCGCCGGCCTCGATCCGGCGCAGCGGGAGCGCATGGCAGCCATCACCACGCGCCTCGCTGAACTGCACACCGCCTTCGGCCAGAACGTGCTGGCCGACGAGGATGACTGGCAGATGCTCCTCGGCGAGGGCGACCTCGCCGGGCTGCCGGACTTCCTCGTCGCCGCGGCGAAACAGGCGGCAACGGCGCAGGGCATCGCGGGCTACCTGATCACCCTCGGCCGCTCCTCGGTCGAGCCCTTTCTCACCTTCTCCGCCCGGCGCGACCTGCGGGAGAAGGCCTGGCGCGCCTGGATCGCGCGGGGGACGCATCCCGGGCCACGCGACAACGGCCCCCTGATCCGGGAGATCCTGGCGCTCCGGGCGGAGCGTGCCCGGATCCTCGGGCATGAGAGCTTCGCGGACTGGCGCCTCGCCGACACCATGGCGAAGGAGCCCGCGGCGGTGGAGGCGCTTCTGCACCGGGTCTGGGAACCCGCCAAGCGCCGCGCAGCGCAGGAGCAGGCGGCGCTGGAGGCGCTGGCCCGCAACGCCGGGGAGAATGGGCCGATCGAGGCCTGGGACTGGCGCTACTGGTCGGAGAAGCAGCGCCTGGCCGAGCACGACCTGGATGAGAGCCGCCTCAAGCCGCATTTCCCACTGGAGGCGATGCTGACCGCCGCCTTCACCACGGCCACGAAGCTGTTCGGGGTACGCTTCGAGG
Organism: Acetobacteraceae bacterium; assembly: GCA_027489135.1. GTDB lineage: Bacteria > Pseudomonadota > Alphaproteobacteria > Acetobacterales > Acetobacteraceae > JAIEOP01. The sequence goes on along the minus strand of JAIYAI010000601.1, from coordinate 4,793 downwards.
AGCGCCCCGAGGTGCCGCTCTATCACCCCGATGTCCGCTGCTTCGAGATGCTGGGCGCCGACGGCGCGCATCGCGGGGTCTTCCTGCTCGACGCCTTCGCCCGCAGCGGCAAGCGCTCCGGCGCCTGGATGAGCAGCTATCGCGTGGCGGAAAGCTTCGACGGCGCGGTCAGCCCGGTCGTCGTCAACAACAACAACATCGCCAAGGCCGATCCCGCGTTGCTCTCTTGGGACGAGGCACGGACGCTGTTCCACGAATTCGGCCATGCGCTGCACGGGCTGCTGAGCACGGCGCGCTACCCCTCGCAGAGCGGCACGGCGGTGACCTCCGACTTCGTCGAGTTCCCCTCCCAGGTGCTGGAACACTGGCTCTCCGTGCCGGCGACGCTGCGCGCCCATGCCCGCCACCACGCGACCGGCGAGCCGCTGCCAGAGGCGCTGCTCGAGCGGCTGCTCGCGGCGCGACAGCACGGGCAGGGCTTCGCCACGGTCGAGTTCGTCTCCTCCGCCCTGATCGACATGGCGCTGCACCGGCACGCCGCGCCGGAGACGCTCGACCTCGACCTCTTCGAGCGGGAGTTCCTGGCCAGCATCGGCATGCCCGGCGCGATCGGGTTGCGCCACCGCCCGCCGCATTTCCAGCATCTCTTCAGCGGCGGCGGCTATGCCGCGGGCTACTACAGCTACATGTGGGCCGAGGTGCTGGACGCCGACGCCTTCGACGCCTTCGAGGAAGCGGGGGACGCCTTCGACCCGGTCCTCTCGGCCGGGCTGCGGGCGATCTACGAGGCCGGCGACACGCGGGACCCGATGGAGCTCTACACCGCCTTCCGCGGCCGGGCGCCGAGCGTGGAGCCGCTGCTCAGGAAGCGGGGGCTGGCGGAGGCATAGGCGTCTTCACCGTCAGGGCACCGGCGCCCCCTTCGCCGTCTCCTCCATCTCCTTGCTGAGGAACCAGTTCAGCGCCGTCCGGATCACCGCAATGGCGCCAAGCTTGCCGATCGCCTCCCAGCTCGGCGCCACGGCGGTCGAGAGAATGTCGGCGCCGAGCTGGAATTCCAGGGCGAGGGCCAGGAAGCGCGCGAGCGTCAGGCGGACGGCGGTGAACTCCTCCGGCCCTGGTGGAAAACTGCCGCGCAGGAAGCGTCGCGCCGCCAGCACGGCGCCGGCGAAGATCACCAGCGCGCCCATCGCCTCGATGCCGAGCTTCAGCCAGAGCACGGCATTGACGATGAATTCCTCGGCACCGGTCGCCGCGGGGGCCGGAATCATGGTTGCTCCATCCCGATGGTGGCGCACAGGGTGGCATCCCCGCCGCGACACGCAACTTGACCCGGCGCAAGGCCCGCCACCCCGGCCGGGTGTAGTGGGGCTCATCGGCACGGCGCGGCCGTGCAATCAGGATGCAGGACCCGACAGGATGATTCTCAACGGCAAGAGCCTCAGCGCGGATGGCATCCGCGCCATGATCCAGGCGAAGAAGGACGAGGAAGCGGCGAAGGAACGCATGCACCAGGCCGAGGCCAAGGCGCAGCGCGAGGCGCTGCACGCGCATTTCCTCGAACAGGACCTCCGGCCCGAGGCGATGGACAACATCGCCGCCGTCGTCCGCAAGGCCGTGGAGATGGGCGAGAAGTCGGCGCTGGTCATGCGCTTCCCGTCGGAATGGCTCTCCGACGAGGGGCGTGCCGTGACCAATCATGCACCGAACTGGCCCGAGACGCTGATCGGCTTCGCCAAGCGCGGCTACGACTTCTTCAAGACGGAGCTTGAGCCGCGCGGCTTCCAGATCCGCGCCGAGATCCTCGACTGGCCCGGCGGCATGCCTGGCGATGTCGGCTTCTTCCTGACCTGGAAGAACCCGGACGAGGTGTAGCAGCGCGCCGGTCAGCCGGCCGCAGCCTGCGCCCATGCGATGATCTGGCGCGCCGGCATGGCCCCGGCGCGCCGCGCCACCTCCTGCCCGCCGGCGAAGAGGACCAACGCCGGGATGCCGCTGATGCCGTAGCGCTGCGCGACCTCCGGCGCCGCCTCGGTGGAGAGCTTGGCGAGGCGCATGCGGGGTTCCAGCGTCGCGGCCGCGGCCTCGAACTCCGGCGCCATGACGCGGCAGGGCCCGCACCAGGAGGCCCAGAAATCGACCAGCAGCGGCACGCCGTCATGCTCGAGGTGCCGCTGGAACCGCGCCGCATCCAGCGGGATCGGCTTGCCGGAGAACAGCGCCGACCGGCAATGGCCGCAGACGGGCCGGTCGCCGAGGCGCGCGGCAGGGACGCGGTTGAAGCCGCCGCAGGCGGGGCAGGTCAGTTCGATGTTCTCGCTCATCGCGTCCCCCTCAGGCGGCGAGCCAGCTTTTCCCCTCGCCCGCATAGACCGCGCCGGGATTGCCGCTGACGGTGGTGCGCCACATCACGCGTTCCAGCCGGTCCGCCTCGAACCAGGTCGCGGCATGGACGGTGCAGCGGTTGTCCCAGATCACCAGGTCGCCGGCGGTCCATTCATGGACATAGACGAACTGCCGCTGCGTCAGGTGTGACATGATCGCGTGCAGCAGCCGCCCGCCCTCCCCGTCCGGCCCTGGTTCGAGCCCGATGAAGGGCCCGTCCACCCAGTCCATCTGGCCGTATTCGCAGAGGTAGAGCGCCTTCTCCCCGGTCACGGGATGCGCCCGCACCACAGGCTGGCGCTGCGGCGCCTGCTGGGGTGTCAGTGGCTTCGGAGCCTCCCCCGCCAGCACGGCGTCGCGGCCGCGCTTCGCGGTGGAGGAGACATGCAGCCCCTCCAGCCCCTCGACCCGCGCCTTGAGGTCGGGCGGCAGGGCGGCATAGGCGGCGATGCCGTCGGCAAACAGGGTCTGGCCCTGGCCCTGCGGCACCGGCACCACGGCCAGGAACAGCGAGACATCGGGCGGCGGGCGCCGGTAGGACTGGTCCGTATGCCAGCCACGCCGGTGCGGGAACTGCACGGGCAACTGCCCATCCGCGGTGAGCGGCGGATCCGGGCGCTTCGGCGGCGGCCGGCTGACCGGCGGCGTGTTGGAGACGACGAAGATCTCCGGCACCTCCGGGTGGATCATGTTCGGTGCCATCCCGGTCTCCCGGTAGTTCTCGACCTCCGGCCCGAAGACGCGGGAGAGGCGGAGCAGCAGGTCCGGCGCCGCGGCCATTGCCCCCATCCCGCGGACCAGGAGCACGCCGTGGCAGTCGGCCAGCATGCGGGCCATGGCCCCGGGATCGGCCTCGGCCGCGGCGACGAAGGCCGCCGCCCCGGCGGCGCCGGGCAGGGACAGGATGCCGCCGAAGCTGGCGCCGGGCAGCGGGGTTTGCAGGTCGAAGCGCATGGCGGCCCCCGTGGCGGAACGGACCGGGGAAGCCTATTCGGCCGCCTCCGCCATGGTCAAACCGGGCGCCACCTTTCCGCCCCTTTTTGACGCGGCGGTCACCCACTAGTATTGCCGGCCCTCGCGAGCGGAGCAGCGCCACCTCTCCGCCGCCATGGGCCACCGCGCCTTCCCCCCAAGCGCCCCCAGCGCACCCTGGACAGACAGAGACGTTATGGGACTGCCCGCAAAGCAAGGCCTCTACGACCCGCGCAACGAGCACGACGCCTGCGGCGTCGGCTTCATCGCGGATATCAAAGGGCGCAAATCGAACGCGATCATCGCCCAGGGGCTGCAGATCCTGGTCAATCTCGACCATCGCGGCGCGGTGGGCGCGGACCCGCTGATGGGCGACGGCGCAGGCATCCTGATCCAGATGCCCGATGCGCTGCTGCGCCACTGGGCCGAGGTGCATGAGAAGGACCTGCCGCCGCCGGGCCGCTACGCGGTGGCGATGTGCTTCCTGCCGCAGGACATCCGCGCCCGCGACTTCGCCATCGCCTCGATCGAGCGGCTGGTGAAGGCCGAGGGGCAGCGCCTGGTCGGCTGGCGCGAGGTGCCGGTGGACACGACCGGCCTCGGCGCCGCGGTGATCGAGAAGATGCCGGCGATCCGCCAGGCCATCATCGCCGCCGGCCCTGCCATCCGCGACCAGGACCACCTGGAGCGGAAGATCCTGACCATCCGCAAGCAGGTGCTGAACAAGTTCCGCCAGCTTGCCGATGCCGAAGGGCTGGCCAGCGAGGCCGATCTCTACATGCCGTCCTTCTCGACGCGGACGGTGGTCTACAAGGGGCTGCTGCTGGCGCACCAGGTCGGCAGCTTCTACCTCGATCTGCAAAACCCGCTGACCGAGAGCGCGCTGGCCCTGGTGCATCAGCGCTTCTCGACCAACACCTTCCCCTCCTGGCGGCTCGCGCACCCCTACCGCTTCCTCGCCCATAACGGCGAGATCAACACGGTGCGGGGCAACGTGAATTGGATGTACGCGCGGCGCGGCGCGATGTCCTCGACCCTGCTCGGGCCGGACCTCGACAAGATGTGGCCGCTGATCCCGCATGGGCAGTCTGACACCGCCTGCATCGACAACGCGCTCGAGATCCTGGTCGCCGGCGGCTACAGTCTGTCGCACGCCATGATGATGCTGATCCCGGAGGCCTGGGCCGGGAATCCGCAGATGGATGCCGAACGCCGCGCCTTCTACGAATACCACGCCGCGCTGATGGAGCCCTGGGACGGGCCGGCGGCGATCGCCTTCACCGATGGCCGCCAGATCGGCGCGACGCTTGACCGCAACGGGCTGCGCCCGGCGCGCTACGTCGTGACCGACGACGACCAGGTGATCCTAGCCTCGGAATCCGGCGTGCTGCCGGTGCCGGAGGCGAAGATCCGCAAGAAGTGGCGCCTGCAGCCCG
>JAIYAI010000567.1 GCA_027489135.1 Acetobacteraceae bacterium | reverse complement strand
GCGAGAGCCTGCGGCGGGACTCGCCCGCCGACATCTTCTCCTGACACGCAGCCCCGGCGGGGTGGCAGGCAGGGGTGGCTTGAGGTAGAGGGCACGGCCGCGCACCGACCACCTCGGGCGCGGCATCGCGTTTGCTTCGCGGCGGCCATGCCGGGTCCGTCCGCCACCTGCGGGGATGCCGCGCGGCATGACAGGAGACAGTGTTCTGGTCACCCGCCCCGAGCCTGGCGCCGCCGAGACCGCCGCACGCGTCGCCGCGTTGGGCTGGCGGCCCGTGCTGGCGCCGGCGCTGGTGCTGGCCCCGCGGGCGGGTCTGACCCCGCTGCCCCGCTGCCAGGCGATCCTGCTGACCAGCCGGGCCGCCGCACGGGCGCTCACACCGCCCGATCCCTGCCCACCCGTCATCGCCGTTGGCGCCGCCACCGCTGCCGAGGCCGAGGCGCGTGGTTTTCCCGCCGTGGAAGCCGCCCCCGGCGGCGATGCCGCCAGCCTCGCCGCCCATGTCGCCGCCACGCGCGACCCGAAGGATGGGCCGCTGCTGCTGGCGGTCGGCGCCGGGTATGCGAAGGACCTCGAAGCGGCACTCAGGGCGCAGGGCTTCCGCGTGCTGCGCCGCGTCGCCTATGCCGTGCGCCCGGCCACCGCCCTGCCCGAACCCGCCCGCGCGGCGGTCGCCGGCGCGGAGGTGCGGGCGGCGCTGTTCCTCTCGCCGCGCTCGGCGGCCTGTGCCATCTCCCTGCTGCGCGGTGCCGGGCTCGGCGCCAGCGTTCAATCCATCGAGGCGCTATGCATCAGCGAAAGGGTCGCAAGGGCCGCGGCGGACGCGGCGGCGCCGCTCCGGTGGCAGGCAACCCGCGTGGCACCCCGCCCGAACCAGGAGGCGGTGCTGCAACTCCTGGGCCCCGCGCCGGGCTGAATGACGCCTCCCCCCTTCCCCCGCCCGCGGCGCCCCCGGCGCCACGGGCCGATCACCCCCAGGTGAGCGAGACGATGAGCAACGCGAACGACCCGAAGGCGCCCAGCGGCGGCGCGACGCCCCCGAAGCCAGCAGCGCCGGCCCCCGCCGCGGCAAAGCCACCGGCGCCCGCGCCGCGCCCGGCCACGGCCGCAGCCGCCTCGCCATCGAACCTGCCGATGGTCGGCGTGGTGCTCGGGGTCATCGCCCTTGGCGTCGGCACCTATGCCGTGATGTCCCCACCCGGCGGCGCGGACACGGCGCGGCTCGACCGGATCGAGCAACGCCTCGGCGCGGTGGAGCCGCAGGCTTCCGCCGCCGCCCCGCGGCCCGCGCTGGATGCCCTCGACGGCCGGTTGAAGGCCGTGGAGGCCCGCCCGGCCCCGGCCGCGCCGGATCTCGGCCCGATCCGCGCGGAAATCGCGCAGCTTGCCCAGCGCGTCGCCTCCGGCCCGCAGACCAGTGCCGATGCCCAGGCCACGAAGCAGGCGCTCGACGCGCTGGCCGCCCGGGTGCAGGGCGCGGAGGCCGCTGCCGCTGCCGCCGCCAACCAGCGCGCGGCCGCGCTGGAGCAGCAGCTCGCCGCCCGCATCGCCACGCTGGAACAGCAGATCACCGCCCGCGCCACGGCGCTGGAGCAGCAGGTCAGCACCCGCGCCGGCGCGCTGGAGCAGTCCGTCGGCCAGCGCGTCGCCGCCGCCGAGCAGGCCAGCCGCCGCGTCGGCGAGATCGAGCAGCGCACCGCCCGCATGGCCGCGCTCGAAGTGGTGCAGGCGGCGATGGAGGCGGGCCAGCCGCTCGGCGCCGCGCTCAACCGCCTGCCCAACGCGCCGGAGGCGCTGACGAAGTTCGCCGCCACCCCGCCGCCGACCGACGCCTCGCTCCGCCTGTCCTTCGAGCAGGCGGCGAAGTCGGCCCGCGCCGCCGCCGATCCCGGCGTCTCGGCCTCCGGCGACCGCGGCACCGTGACCGATGCCGCCGTCGCCCGCCTCTCCGCCCTCGTCACGGTCCGCCGCGGCGAGCAGGTGGTCTGGGGCGACGTCGCCGAGGGCGAGATCGAGAAGGCGCGCCGCGCGCTTGCCGCCGGGGACATCGCGCTGGCGCTCGACTACGTGGGCAAGCTGCCGCCGTCGGCCCGCCAGGCGATGGCGGGCTGGGTGGCGCAGGCGCAGGCGCTGCTGGCCGCGCGGACAGCGCTGCGCCAGCTCGTGGCCGGCTGAGCCGAGGACGGATCCCGACCCATGCGCAAGGCACTTCTCGTCTTCATCGTCCTGGCCGCCGGCGTCATCGGCGCCTACTGGCTCGACCATCTCGGCGGCCGCGTCGACATCCAGGTCGGCGCGACCGCCATCACCACCAGCTTCCCGATCGCGCTGCTGCTGCTGCTGACCGCCATCGGCGTGCTGATGGTGATCGCCGGCATCATCGGCGCGCTGATCCGCTGGCCCGAGCGGGAGCGCTGGAAGCGCAGCGCGCGCCGCCAGGCCGAGGGCGAGGCCGCGGTGACCCGCGCGCTGCTGGCGCTCGCCTCCGGCACCGGCGACGCCGCGCGGATCGAGGTCCGGCGCGCCCGCGCCGCGATCGGCGACACGCCGCAGACGCTGCTGCTGGCCGCGGAGGCCGAGCGGCTTGCCGGCCGCCCGGCCCAGGCGGAGGCGGCCTTCAAGGCGCTCGCCGCCCGCAAGGATGCCCGCTTCCTCGGCCTGCGCGGCCTGCTGCGCGCGGCGATGGAGCGCG
>JAIYAI010000580.1 GCA_027489135.1 Acetobacteraceae bacterium | reverse complement strand
GGAGACCTGCGTCCAGGCCGCCGCGTGAGGCATCACGAACTCCATCACGCGCTTCGGCTCGTTCCCTCGCTGGATAGCGTGACAGTGCCCGTCGAGGCACCCGTCCCACGCCGTAGGCGGAGCAGCTCGCCACGCCCGGTCGCTGATCGCTTTCCACGCCGTGTCGCCGACCCGTTCGACGCCAACGACGACAGCGCCAACTGCATCCGCTGCGGGTACCTGGTCGAGGCGGCGCGGGAGAAACGCGGGCTGATGACCTGTGCGGGGTGTGGGTAGGGCGGCCTGAACCACGACAGAAATTGATGGGTTAATCAACACTGACCAGCCCAGTCGTCGGCAGCTCGCCGCCGACGCCACCCCGCACCCGCCTCACTACAGCACGGTGTCCGGCGCCACCACCACGTCGGCCATCGAGACCGCGTTGGCGCCTATGCCGGTGACCCCCACCAGCAGCACGCCGTCCGTGCCGATGGTCACGCGGGTGTCGCCGCCGATGACCTCGAACAGCACCTCCGGCGGCGTCGCGTAGCCCTGCAGCACCAGCAGGTCCTGCCCGCCATTGGGCCGCGCGTCGAAGTCGCGGATCACGTCCTGGCCGAAGCCGGGGCCGAAGACGAAGCGGTCGAAGCCGGCGCCCCCCGCCATCGTGTCGTTGCCGGGGCCGCCGGTGATCTCGTCGACGCCGCGGCCGCCCAGGATGCTGTCCGTGCCGGCGCCGCCGGTCAGCGTATCGTCCCCGTCGCGGCCGTTCAGCGCCGCCACCCCCGTGACGCTGGCGAAGCGGCCGAGGTCCAACACGTCGCCGGCCGCCGTGCCGGCCACCACCGCGCCCGATCCGTCGAAGGCCTCCACCCCCGCCCAGTCCATGCCCGCCAGCGTCACCGCCGCCACGCCCGGCACGACGCGCACGGTGTCCGTGCCCGCCCCGCCGTCGATGCTGTCGTCGCGCGCCTGGATGCCGCCGCGGATCAGGATCAGGTCGTCGCCGGCACCGCCCTCCACCGTATCCGCGCCCGCGCCGGCATCCACGGTGTCGTTGCCGTCGCCGCCCTTGAGGATGTCCGCGCCGTCGAGGCCGACCAGGCGGTCATTGCCGCCGAGGCCGTCCATGCTGTCGGCATAGGCGGTGCCGAGAAGCCTGTCCCGGCCATCCGTCGCCGTGCCGGTCGCGCCGGTGGCGACGTCGATGCGGATCGCCGCGGGCAGGGAGACGGCGCCGAAGCCGTCGGCGACGACGTAGAGCGCGGTCGCCTGGCCCTGGAAGCCGGGCGCGGGAGTGAAGGTGACCGATCCGCTGGCGGGATCGACCACCCAGCGGCCGACGCCGACGCCGGTGAGCACACGGCCGTCGCTGCCCGCATCGGCGCCGACGAGCCGGACGCTCGTCGGATCGATGCCGCCGAGCGGATCGGCGTCGTTGCCGAGGGGGTCGACCACGATGGGCATGTCGCGGCCGGTGGTGGCGGTGTCGTCGGTGATGCCGGGCGGCGCGTTCACGACCTCGAAGGCACCGAGGTCGGGCCTGGCGTCGCGGGCCACGCCGCGCTGGTCGGTGGCTGCGGCGGTGGCGGGATCGGCGCCGCCGATGGCGGGGTTGGCGGGGTCGGCGCGCAGCGCGATGGTCGGCGTCGGGCCGCCATTCTCGCCGAGGGTACCAGCCATGGTGCCGTCGGAGAGGGCGAGCGTGCCCTCGAAGACCGCGGCTGCGGTGGTCGTGCCGGTGGCGGTGCTGGCGTGGAAGATCGTCGCGCCGCCGGCGCCGTCGCCGATGATGTTGTTGCCCGACAGGGTGAGCGAGGGCGGCGTGGGGCCGACCTGGTAGAGGAAGTATTCCCTGCCCTGCCCGCCCGCCGTGGTGACGGTGTTGCCGAGCAGGATGCTGTTCGTCGCCTCCAGGCTGCGGGTGACGACGATGCCGCCCCCGAGCGGCGAATACCCGAAGGTGGGGCCGACGACGGCGTTGCCGGAGACGGTGCTGCCGATCAGGGTGACATGGTTGCCGATGATACCACCGCCGCGATACCGCGCGACGTTGCCGGAGACGGTGCTGTCGATGAGGGTGACATAGGTGCTCGAGATGCCGCCGCGATTCGACCCGACATTGCCCCAGACCGCGCTGTTGGTCAGCGTGGTCTGGCCCGTGGCAACGATGCCTCCGGTTTCGCCCCGGTTGCCCCAGATGGCGCTGTCGCTGAGCGTCACGCCGGCGGCCGCGATGCCACCGGCGAACCCGGCCATGTTGCCCGCGATCATGTTGCCGGACCCGGTGACGGTCAGGTACTGGCCGCCCAGCGCGCCACCCTGGTTGAACTCGGAGCCGGTATTCGGGGCGACGCCGCCGGTCAGTGTCAGTCGGTGGATGTCCAGGGCGACGGGACGCTCCCCATAGCCCGGGATGTAGGCGCCATAGCCCCGGAAGATCTGGCTGTTGTCGTCGAGGCGGTTGTCACCCAGCAGACTCGCATCCACGTCGGTGATGCCACCCGCAAGGGTCACGTCATCGCCCTTCGCGTCGCCGGTGATCGTCACCCCCGCGGGTCCGCCGTCGATGACGAGGTCTTCGCGGATCCTCATCTCGCCCTGGGTCAGGCGGATGACGTCCCGCGCCTCGCCGTCGAAGACGCCAGGGTCGAAGGTCACCCGGTCCGCCCCTGGCGTCCTGTTGGCGAGGGCGATCGCCTCCCGCAGGGAGGTGACGCCGTCCGTGCCGTCCACCACGTCCTGGGCAGTGGTCACCACCAGCGACGGGGCTTCGATGACCCTGTCGAGTTCGAAGGCGCCGACGTCGCGCCGCCCCGTCCCCGGCACGAGGGGCTGGTCGAACGCCGCGATGCCCCGGGCATCGGGCGCGGTGGCATCCGTGCCGGCATCGATCGCGGGGTTGGACGGCAGGCCCTTGAGGGCGACGGTCTTCACCGGGCCGCCATTGTCGGCGAGGAGAGGCCGCGGCACGCCCCGGAGGATGCCCATGACGAAGACCTCGTCGGGTGTCGCCTCCGCGACCCGCTGGCTGCCGTCGTACAACACCACCCCGCTGGTCGTGGCGCCCGGCGGGCCGTACGGGTTCGGGACACTGCCCGAGAGGAGGTTGCGGCCGGTGAGCACGACGTACGCGCCGAACTGGTTGCCGTCGATCCCGTTCTGGGCGACGATGCTGTCGGTCAGGCGGATCCCGAACCGGGCCTCGATCGCTTCGCTGGACCCCGACCCGGTCGCATTGGCCACGATGGTCCCGTTCGTCACCGTGACGCCCCGGGTGGAATAGATGCCGCCGCCGGCATCCCTGACGGTCGTGTAGCTGGGCGCCGCCGTGTTGCCGAAGATGGTCGTGTTGGTCAGCGTCATGTCGCCGCCGAAGATGCCGCCGCCCTTGCCCCCGACCGCCTCGTTGCCGGAGACGGTGCTGTTGGTCAGCGACAACGTGCCCTCGGACAGGCTGAAGGAGCCAGCGGTGAAGATGCCGCCGCCATGGGCCAGCCCGCCCGTCGTCCGATTGTCCGAGACGGTGCTGTCGATCAGCCAGAGATCGCCGCCGGGTCGGTTGAATCCGGCGGTGGCGATGCCGCCGCCGAAGGCCATCGTGCCCGAGGTGCTGTTGCCGCTGATGGTGCTGCGGGTCACGGTCACATCGGGGGGGAGGCCCTGCAAGGGGCGGCCGGCGGCGATGCCGCCGCCGACGGCGTCCGCGCCGAAGGTGTGGTTGCCCGCGACCGTGCTGTCGGTCAGGGTCATGGTGCCGGTCGAGGTGACGCCGCCGCCGATGCTGCCCTGGCCCGCCGTGCTGTTGCCGGCGATGAGCATCTCCGCCAGGTCCAGCGCGCCCGCCACCCGCACCGCGCCGCCGGCCTCGGAGCCCGCCGTGGTGCGGCCGCCGGTCAGGGTCAGGTCCCGCAGCGCCAGCGCCGCGGTGGCATCGAAGATGCGGCTGTTGTCGTCGAGCCGATCCTCGCCCGCTAGGCTGGCCGTGACATCGGTGATGCCCTGGGCGTCGACGACGTCGTCGCCGTTGCGGTCGCCGTTGATCTGCACGCGGTTCGGGCCGCCATCGATGGTCAGCGCCTCGGTGATCACGATCTGCCCGGCGGTAAGGCGGATGCGGTCCGCGACCTCCCCGTTGAAGACGGTCTGGTCGAAGCTGACGGTGTCGGCGCCGGCCCGCGCATTCGCAAGCGCCACCGCCTCGCGCAGGCTGGTCAGGCCGTCATAGGGATCGACGATGTCGGCCGCAGTGGTGACGACGAGGGAGGGCGCCTCGAGCGGCGGCGAGGCTTCGAAGGCGCCGAGGTCGCGCACCGTCGCGCCGCTGCCGGCGGCGCCCGCGCCGGGCAGGTCGTAGCCGGGCTTGCCGCGGGCATCGGCCGCCACCGTCCCGCCCGTCGCGGCATCGATGGCGGGGTTGGCGGCGTCCGGCAGCAGCGCCACCGTCCAGACCGGGCCGCCATTGTCGGCGAGCACCGGTATCCCCGCGTCGAGCGCGGCGAAGACGTCGCCGAGGAGGAATTCGCCGGCCGGCGTCGTGCCCTGGAACAGCGTGAGGTTCGGGACGGTGTCGGATGGCAGGAGGTTGCTGCCCGCGAGAACCAGCGACCCGGACACCGCGCCGTTGAGGGCGAGGATGCTGTCGGTCAGGCGCAACTCGCCCCCGGCATGGAAGGCGCCGCTGTCGCTGTCCGTCGCGGTATTGCCCAGGACGGTGGCGTTGGTCGCGGTGATGGTGCCGGCGGCACGCGCGCCGCCGCCGCTGGCAAGGGGACCCTCCGCCGCATTGCCCCAGAGCGTCGTGTTGGTCAGGGTCAGCGCGGTGCCGACGATGCCGCCGCCATGGCCGCCCTCGCCCGTCGTGCGGTTGCCGGAGACGGTGCTGTCGGTCAGCGTCACCACGCCGCCGGTCTCGATGCCGGTCGCGATGCCGCCGCCGCGCCCGTAGACGCCCTCGGCACGGTTGCCGGAGACGGTGCTGCGGAGCGCCGTGACCGAACCGCCGATCGTGGCCCCGATCGTCGCGCTGAAGACGCCGCCGCCATTGGCGCCGTAGCCCGTGGTGCGATTGTCCGCGACGGTGCTGTCGGTCAGCGTGACGGCGCCGGTCGCGGCGATGCCGCCGCCATAGCTGTAGGTGCCCGTGGTGCTGTTGCCGGCGACGAGGACCTTGGTCAGGTCGAGCGTGAGGGCCGCGCGCACCGCGCCGCCCATCTCCCGGTCCGCGGTGGTGCGGCCGCCGGTGAGGATGAGGTTCTTGAGCGTCAGTGCCGCGGACGCGTCGAGGATGCGGGTGTTGTCGTCCAGGCGGTCCTCGCCGGCGAGGCTGGCATCAACATCGGTGACGCCGGCTGCATCGACGACGTCGTCGCCGTTCGCGTCGCCGGTGATGAGCACGCCGTTCGGGCCGCCATCGATGGTCAGCGCGCCGGTGACGACAAGCTGGCCGGAGGTGAGGCGGATGGTGTCCGCGGCCTCTCCGTCGAAGACGGCCTGGTCGAAGGTGATGGTGTCGGCGCCGGAGTGGGCATTGGACTGGGCGATGGCGTCACGCAGGGATCCGGCGCCGCTGTCCGCGGCGTTGGTGACGATGAATGTTGCCACGGAATACACCCCCAGTCGGCACGGCGCACTAACCCGGATCATTCACGCGGGCTGACGGGCATGGTGCAAGCCGTTGATTGGCAATAGGTTTCGGCTGCGACACACAAAACCAGCCGCTCTCGGAGACCATGCCCGTCAAGGTTGAACCTACCCCACCGCAGCCTGGCCTGTCACCGGTCGGCGGCAAGCCCCTGGTCGCCCGCTTCGACGGCGGGCGGCTGTCCTCCGACGGCGGCGTGCTGG
>JAIYAI010000261.1 GCA_027489135.1 Acetobacteraceae bacterium | reverse complement strand
GGATCCGCTGGGCGCGGAGCTTGTCGGCAATACGCCGGAGGAATTTGCCGCCTGGATCGCGGGGCAGCGGCCGATCCTGGCGAAGGTGATCCAGGAGGCGGGGATTACCCTTGGTTAGCGACCCGGTGGCGCGCTCGCCGTAACCAGACCGCCGCCGGCATAGGCTGCGTCGTCCGCACCGCCGCGCCAGGAAAAGGCCTCGGCGAATGCCCCGGCGCGCTCCGGCCGCACGCCGATGCGCGGGCCGATGCGGGCGATGTAGTCCATTGTCTCGTCCGGCAGCACGGTCGAGCCCGCGAGGAACAGGTCCACCCGGTCCGGCCCCGCGTTGTAGGCCGCCAGGAATCCGGGCGCGCCGAAGCGCTCATGCATCTCGCGCAGGAAGGCGGCGCCGACATGGAGGTTGGCGCGCGGCTCATAGGGGTCGCCGCGATGGCCGAGGCGCGGCGCGATGCGCTGCCAGGTCGCCGGCATCAGCTGCATCAGCCCCATCGCACCGGTGCGGCTGGTGGCATCGACGCGGCCCGCGCTTTCCTGGCGCATCACCTCGCGGATCCAGAGTTCCGGCACGCCCTGGCGCGACGCGGCTTCGCGGATATAGGGGCCCCAGGGGTCCTCGGGGGGGCCGGGCGGGCGGTAGGCTGCGGCGGCGCGGCCGGGGGTGGCGGTGCGCGACGCGGCTCGAGAGGCATTCAGGTCGTAGCCGTAATCGCCGCGCCCGTCATAGCCGCGGCGGCCATCCCAGGCCGTCTGCCGGGGCGCGCAGGCCGAAACCAGGGCGAGGAGGAGAAACGGCGTGAGGCGGTGCATCGCGGGGCGGACCCTACACCCGCGCGCGGCCCGGATTCCAGCGCCCCGTGCCTATGCCGCGCGCCGCACGCTCTCGACGAAATCGACGATGGCCTGGCGGTGCCGCCCGTCCTGCTCCGCCGGGGCGTAGGGGGGCTGCGGGAAGGCGCCGAGGGTCACCACCGCGATGCGCTCCGCCCGCAGCACATCGATGCGCTGGCCGGCGAAGCCGATGGCCGACATCAGCCCGTCGCCGAGCCACCAGCTGTAGCCGTAATGCGTGATCGCCGGCGGGCGCGGCGTGTTCACCGGGAAGCGCGGCGTCGCCACCTGGTCGATCCAGCCCTCCGGCAGCACGCGGCTTCCGTCGATCACGCCATCGTCCAGAACGAATTGCGCGAGGCGCCCGAAGTCGCGCAGCGCCATGCCGGCACGGCTGCCGCCGATCTCCTGGCCCCCTTCGGATTCCAGCGTGTAGAAGCCGTCGAACTCCATGCCCATGGGCTGCCAGATGCGGCGGGCCATGTACTCCGCCAGCGGCATCCCCACCGCCCGCGTCACGCAGGCGCCGAGCAGGAATGTGTCGCCGGAGTTGTAGCGGAACACCGTGCCCGGGGGGTCCTGCCGCGGCAGCGCCGCCATGATGCGCAGCACGCCGCCCGGGGTCTTCGCGGCGAGCGACCGGCTGTAGCGGTTCACGTCGCTGTCGGGGTCGGAATAGACCTCCGTCCAGGCGGTGCCGGAGGCCATGGACATGACGTTCTCGACCGTCACGCCGTCATAGGCCGTGCCGCGCAGTTCCGGCAGCCAGGTTGTGATGGGTTGGTCAACGGATCCGATCGCGCCGTCCCGGATCGCCGCGCCGACCAGCAACGCGGTCTGCGACTTGATGGTGGACATGGTGCTCCACCGGTCGTGCTCCCGCAGGCCCAGGCCGTAGCGTTCCAGACGGATCCGCCCGTCCTGGATCACCAGCAGGCCGGCGAGGAAGTTCTCCTCGATCAGCGCATCCACGCCGCGCAGGGTCAGTTCCGTCCCGCGCGCCCAGGGTTTCGGCGTGCCGCGGCGGATCACCCGGTGCGCGAAGAGCCGGTCGACGATCCGGTAGCCCCAGGCCTGGATCGTCGGCGGCCAGTAGAGGAATTTCCCCGCCTCCGGCAGATGCTCCCGCACCTCGGCGCTCAACGGGGCGCCAGCCAGGCATCCTCCATGCGCCAGTGATTGTACTGGCTGTTGTTGGCCTGGTTGATGCCGCGGACATGCGGCCAGCGGCAGGTGCCTCCCGCCGACTGGTACAGGATCGGCCGGGCGAACTCCCGCTGCAGCTGGACCTCGATCTCGCGCACCATGCGGCGCCGCGCCTCGAGGTCCGTCGTCGCCGACTGCTGCTCCATCCGCGACTGGAGTTCGCGGTTGCAGTAGCGGGAGTAGTTGCGCTGGCTGCCGCAGAGGTAGTTCTCGAAGAAGAAGACATCCGGGTCGTCGATGGCCGTGCCCGATTGATTCGCGGCAATGGTCCAGGTGTTGCGCAGCAGCGTGGTGTACCAGACCGAGGTCTCCAGCAGCTGCAGCTCGGCATCGATATGGATGGTCTTCATGTGATCGATCATGATCACCGCCGGGTCGCGATAGGCCGGGCTGTCGCGGGTGATGATCTTGAGCTTCAGCGGATTGTCGGGTCCATAGCCGGCCGCGCGCATCAGCCGCCGCGCCTCCTCGCGCCGCTGCTCCAGCGTGCCGGTGAAGCCGTCAACCCCGGCCTCGGACAGGTCCTGCGCGGAGACGCCCCAGACCCCGGCGGGCGGTGGCAGCATGGCGCCGCTCTGCACGTACTGGTCATCGCCGAGGATCTTCAGGAAGGCCTCCCGGTCCATCGACAGCGCGACCGCGCGGCGGATGTTCGGGTTGTCGAAGGGCGCCACCTCCCGGTTCATCAGGATCTGGCTGGAGACGTTGGTGAAGCGCATCTGGCAGACCGCCTGCGGGGCCTGCGCCTGGATGTCGCGCAGCTGGGAGGCGGGGATGTCGCCGGTCCAGGTCATGTCGAACTCGCCGGAGATGAAGGCGAGATGCCGCGTCGCGCGGCTGCGGATGGCGCGGTAGCTGATCGCATCCAGATAGGGCCGCCCCTCGCGCCAGTAGGTCGGGTTGCGCTCCAGCTCCATGCCGGTGTTCGGGTTGAAGCTGACGACGCGGAACGGCCCCGTGCCGATCGGCTTCTGCCGCATGATCCGGCTGTCGACATGGCAGGGATAGACGGGCGAGAAGCCGCTGGCGAGGAAGGACATGAAGGAGGGCTGCGGGCGGCCGAGCAAGAAGGTGACCTCGTGGTCGCCGTTCGTCGTGACCTCCTGCAGGTTGCCGTACCATTCCTGGCGCGGATTTTTGCGCCAGCCGGCGTTGCGCTTGCCGGTGATGGTGTCCCAGGTGCACTTCACGTCGGCCGCGGTGAAGGGCTTGCCGTCATGCCAGGTGACGCCGCGCCGAAGCTGCAGGGTCAGGCGGGTATTGTCCGGGCTCCAGCGCCACTCCGTCGCAAGCTCGGGCACCAGGTCGGTGGCGTCGTTGCGCTCGGCATGCTGGTTGAACATGAACAGGTTGTTGAAGACGCCCATGAAGGGCATCACCGTGGCAATCGAGGCCTCCTCGTGGATCGAGGCCGAGGCCGGCGACAGCCCGAGATAGATGCGTAGCGTGCCGCCGCGCTGCTGGGCAGCGGCACTGCCCGCCGCCAGGACGCCACAGGCGAGGGCGAAGAGACCTGCGATGATCCGTGCCATGTCCTTGCTTCCCGGTCAGTTGGCGTTGGCGCCGATGCGCTTGACGACCTCGCCATAGGTCGCGCGCTCGCGCCGGATGCGGGCAGCGAAGGCCTCGCCCGCCTCGAAGGTCGGCGCCATGGCCATCTGCAGCATCGCCGTCGCTGTCTCGGGCGTGCCGAGCGCGGTCTTCATCGCCTCTGTCAGCTTCGCCAGGACGGGGCGCGGCAGCCCGGCCGGCGCGGCCAAGCCGAACCAGGGGATCGCCTCCGCCTTCGGCAGGCCCAGCTCCCGCAGGGTCGGCACGTCGGGCAGCAGCGGGTTGCGCGTCTCGGCATTCGTGGCCAGCGCCAGGATGCGGCCGTCGCGCACCGCGGGCACGGCGACCGGGTCGAAGAGCAACTGGATGCGCCCGGCCAGCAGGTCGGTCAGCGACGGCGCCGATCCGCGATAGGGCACATGCTCGATCTTGATCCCCGCGGCATCGGCGAACATCTCGCCCGACAGTTGCGTGATCGTGCCGTTGCCGGCGCTTCCGAAGCGAAGCTGGCCGGGATTGGCCTTGGCATAGGCGATCAGACCCGGCACGTCGCGGAAGGGCACGGAGGGATGGGCGGCCACGATGCCATAGGCGCCGGAGGTCATGCAGACCGGCTCGAAGGCCGTCTCCGGCCGGTAGGGCAGGTCCATGATGTGCTGGCTGATGGTCAGCACCGCGGTCGGGAAGGCCATCAGCGTGTGGCCATCGGGTCGCGCCTGGGCGACGAAGGCGGCGCCGATCGATCCGCCCGCGCCGGC
>JAIYAI010000133.1 GCA_027489135.1 Acetobacteraceae bacterium | reverse complement strand
CGGCTTGCCTAGCAGCCCGTGCGGGCGGATCACCAGCACCACCGCCATCACCAGGAAGACCAGCACCAGGGTGATCTTCGGGAAGATCAGGATCCCGAAGGCGTGCAGCTCCCCGATCAGCAGCGCCGCCAGCGCCGCGCCGAGCAGGCTGCCGAGCCCGCCCACCACCACCACCACGAAGACCTCGGCGATGATGGCGAGATCCATGTGCAGGTTCACGCTCTCCCGCGGCAGTTGCAGCGCACCGGCCAGGCCCGCGAGGAAGGAGCCGAGGAAGAACACCGAGGTGAACAGCATGCGCTGGTTCACCCCGAGGGCACCGACCATCTCCCGGTCCTGCGTCGCCGCGCGCACCAGCGTGCCCCAGCGCGTCCGGTGGAACAGCAGCAGCAGAAGGCCGAGCACCACCGGCCCGACGGCGATCAGGAACAGCTCGTAGAGCGGGAAGCGGGCATCGCCGAACAGCACCACGCTGCCGCGCAGGCCAGGCGCACGGGGCCCCAGCAGGTCCTGCGGCCCCCAGATGGCGAGTGCCAGATCCTGCACGATCAGCACCACGCCGAAGGTCGCCAGAAGCTGGAAGAGCTCCGGCGCGCGGTAGATGCGCCGCAGCAGCAGCACCTCCAGCGCCACGCCGATCAGCGCGACGATCAACGCCGCCCCCAGCACCCCGCCCCAGAACCCGAGGTGCCCGCGCGGCAGCGTCGTCACGAGCGTCCAGGCGAGGTAGGCGCCCAGCATGTAGAGCGAGCCATGGGCGAAGTTGACGATCCGGCTGACGCCGAAGATCACCGTCAGGCCCGAGGCCACTAGGAAGAGCGAGGAGGCGCTCGCCAGGCCGCTGAGGGCCTGGAGAGCCAGGTTCTCGAACAACGCGCCGGTCAGCTGGCCGAGGCGGGCCGCAGGGTGCGCACGACCTCGTCCGAGGGCAGGTAGTCCTTACCCGGGGCGTAGCGCCAATCCGCCATGGTGCCGCGGTTGTTGCGCAGCACGGTCCGTCCGACGAAGGCGCCGACGGTGGACTGGTGGTCGATGGCGCGGAACTCGGAGGGGCCGAAGACGGCCTGGAACTGAAGGCCGCGCATGGCGTCCACCATCGCCTCGGTCTCGGTGTTCGACAGCTTCCGCAGCATGGTGGCGATGGCGGTCACCGTGTCGTAGCCGACGACGCTGCCGAGGCGGGGATAGTCGTTCCAGCGCGCGCGGTAGGCGTCGCGGAAGGCGACATGGGCGGGCGTGTTGATCTGGTCCCAGGGATAGCCGGTGACGATCCAGTTCTCCGGCGCCTCGTCGCCCAACGGGTCGAGGTATTCGGGCTCACCCGTCAGCATGGAGACGACGCGGCGGCGCTCGAACAGCCCGCGCGTCGCGCCCTGGCGGACGAAATTGGTCAGGTCCGCGCCGAAGGTGACGTTGAAGATCGCCTCCGGATTCGCCGCGGCCAGCGCCTGCACCGTGGCGCCGGCATCGATGCGGCCGAGCGCGGGGAACTGCTCCGCGACGAAGGTCACGTCGGGGCGCGCGCGGGTCAGCAGTTCCTTGAACCAGCGCACGGCGGACTGGCCGTATTCGTAGTTCGGCGCGACCGTCGCCCAGCGCTTCGCCGGCAGCTTCGCCGCTTCCTCGACCAGCATCGCCGCCTGCATGTAGGTGCTGGGGCGCAGGCGGAAGGTGTAGCGGTTGCCCCGCGACCAGACCAAGGCATCGGTCAGCGGTTCCGACGCCACGTAGAGCCGCTTGTTCTGCAGCGCGTAGTCCGAGATCGCGAGCCCAACGTTGGAGAGGAACCCGCCGGCCAGCAGGTTCACCTTCTCCGCATTGATCAGTTCGCCGGCATGGCGCACCGCGTCCTCCGGCTTGCCGGCATCGTCGCGGAAGATCGTCTCCAGCTTGCGGCCATTGATGCCGCCGGCGGCGTTGACCTGCTCCACCGCCATGATCCAGGCGTTGCGGTAGGGCAGCAGGAAGGCGGGCTGGGCGGTGTAGCTGTTGATCTCGCCGATGCGGATCGCCTCGGCCTGCGCCTGGCCGATCCCCGGCGCCGCCAGCGCCGCGGCCCCCGCCAGAAGCGGGCGGCGTCCGATCCGATATCCCGTCATCACCCTGTGTCCCCGGTCGTGCTGCATCTGCGAAATCGGGTGCAGGAAAGCGCAGGAACAGGGAGGGCGCAAACGAAAAGCGCGATGCCCCCTATCCGGCGGCATCGCGCAATCCCGGCAGGAGAAATGGGCTTTAGGCGGCTTCCACCAGCCCGCCCGCATCGGCGAGGACGCGGATGTAGTGGTCCGCATCGCCGAAGGTCGCGTCGTTCACCGTCAGGCGCTTGAAGTAGTGCCCCGCGGCGTACTCCATCGTCATGGCGATGCCGCCATGGAGCTGGATGGTGTTCTGGCCGATGAAGCGGATGGACCGGCCGATCTGCACCTTCACGCTGGCCATCTGGCGCCGGCGCAGCCCCGCATCCTCCTCGTTCGCCGCGAGCGCGGCGAAGAAGGACATCGACCGCGCCTGCTCCAGCGCCACCAGCATGTCGGCGGCGCGGTGCTGCAGCGCCTGGAAGCTGCCGATGGGCCGGTCGAACTGCTTGCGGGTCTTCATGTAATCGAGCGTCATCTCATGCGCGACGTCCATGGCGCCCACGGCCTCGGCGGCCAGCGCCGCGATCGCCTCGTCCACCACGCGGTCGACGATCGGCAGGCCGCCTTCCGGATCGCCCAGCACCGCCTCGGCCCGGACGTTGGAGAGTTCCACCTCCGCCGCGCGCTGGCCGTCGACGGTGCGGTAGCCGCTGACGCCGGCCGCCTTGGCATCGACCAGGAAGACGCCGATGCCCTTGTGGTCGCGGCGGCCGCCGGCGGTGCGCGCCGTGACGATCAGCTTGTCCGCCGTGTCGCCGTGCAGGACCATGCCCTTGCGGCCGTTCAGCACCCAGCCCGAGCCGTCCTTCCTCGCCGTGGTCTCGACGTCGAACAGGTCATGGCGCGACTGGCGTTCGGTATGCGCGAAGGCGAGCAGGCATTCGCCGGCGGCGATCTTCGGCACCATGGCGCCGCGCAGCGCGGCATCGGCGCCGTGGCGGAGGAAGCCGCCGCCGACCACCACCGTCGTCATCCAGGGCTCGAGGGTGATGGCGCGGCCCATCTGCTCGGCGATGATCAGCACTTCCTCACGCCCGCCGCCGAAGCCGCCCTCCTCCTCCGCGAAGGGCAGGCCGAGCAGGCCGAGCTCGGCATACTGCGCCCAGAGCTCACGGCTCCAGCCGGTGGGGGAGGCCAGGTAGGCCTTGCGCTGCTCGAAGCCGTACTTGTCGGCCAGCAGCTTGCGGATGCTGTCCTGCAGCAGGGTCTGGTCTTCGGAAAGATCGAAATCCATGAGTGCCTCGGTGTGGGTCGGCCGCGGTCGCACGGGCGGTGCCGCAACGGAAAAAATGGTGTCCAGAGGCCTTTCGGCCTTTGGCGGGGGTCTCGGGGGCAGAGCCCCCGAGCGGAGCGCGAGGCAGCGCCTCGCGTCAGAGCCCCAGGAAGGCCTTCGCCATGATGTTCCGCTGGATCTCGTTCGATCCGCCGCAGATGCTCTGCTTGCGCCAATTGAAGTAGGTGCCTGCCAGGCCGAAGGCCCAGTCCGGCGCCGCGTCCAGCGCGTTGCTGCCCTCGGCCTCCGGGTCGCCATCGATCCAGGCATAGGGGCCGGCCGCCTTCATCAGCAGCTCGGACACGCCTTGCTGGATCTCCGTGCCCTTG
>JAIYAI010000431.1 GCA_027489135.1 Acetobacteraceae bacterium | reverse complement strand
TGGGGCGGCGGATCTCGATGAACTCCTCGATCTCGGGGTGGCTGATCGGCAGGTAGACCGCCGCCGAGCCACGCCGCAACGAGCCCTGGCTGATCGCAAGGGTCAGGCTGTCCATCACGCGGATGAAGGGCACGACGCCGGAGGTCTTGCCGTTCTGGCCGACCTTCTCCCCGATCGAGCGCAGGTTGCCCCAGTAGCTGCCGATGCCGCCGCCCTTGGCGGCGAGCCAGACATTCTCGTTCCAGAGGCCGACGATGCCGTCCAGGCTGTCATTGGCCTCGTTCAGGAAGCACGAGATCGGCAGGCCGCGCGTGGTGCCGCCATTCGACAGCACCGGCGTCGCCGGCATGAACCAGAGCTTCGAGATGTAATCGTAGATCCGCTGCGCATGCGCCGCGTCGTCGCCGAAGGCGGACGCCACGCGGGCGAAGAGGTCCTGGTAGCTCTCGCCCGGCATCAGGTACCGGTCGGAGAGCGTCGCCTTGCCGAAATCGGTCAGCAGCGCATCGCGCGACCGGTCGATCTGAACCTGGTAGTGGCCTTCAAGCTGAACAGCATCCTGCACCGCGTCGAACACGGTAAATCCCCCATCAATCCCCCGGACCGGAGCATGCATCGCGGACGATCCTCACACAAGATATGGGCGTTGGACCCCCATCCTAACACCAGATGGGGTAGAAGCTTCCAGTTTTTCCGCAGCCACCCCGGACTCCGCAGGAAAGGCCGATGTTCGTGTCTTGTTCACGTCGAAGCTGAGCGACAAAACCGCAACAGTCAAGCCGCGGATCGTGACGCAACCGGCGCGGTCGACCCGCCACAGACCCGAGTCTCCGGCGACGGACCCGATTCCGGCTCGCTCCGGAATGCCGTAGACTCGACTCTCCCGGAGGAGGTCCCGCCATGGCCCGCATGACCCGTCGCACGCTTGCCGTCCCGCTGTTGGCGCTTGCCGCATCGCCAGCCCTGGCCCAGGACCCGCCCGAGGTGTCGCTGTTCCAGGTTGTCGGGCCGCGGGATACGGTGACGATTGGGCTGACCCGCGCCGAACTGGCCGCCATGGGCACCGGACCCGCCGTCGAGCGCATCGCCCGCAGCCTGGTCGGCCAGGGCCAGATCACCGTCTGGGCCTATGCGGTGGGCCGGGCGCCGGACGGCAGCACGCGCTACGCCGCGACCCGGCGGGTTGCCATCCTTCGCAACGACACCCTGCGCATCGAGCCCTATGCGTCCGCGCTGCCGGTGGTCCCGCCACCGACCGGCCAGTAGCGCCCAGGGCCGGAGCCGACCGGCCAGTAGCGCCCGGGGCTGAAGCCGATCGGGCTGGGGCCGGCGGGCCGCCGGGTCAGGGCAGGGCCGCTCCGCCGCGCAGGATTGCTTCCGCCTCCGCCGTGAAGGCCTGGCCCGGGCCGTGCAGCACGAGGCCCGGTTCCACCCGGGCCGGGCCCCGGCGTGCCTTGCGGGCCTGCAGCAGCACGCGTTTCGCGGCGAGGCCGACTCGCGGCCAGAGCGGGATCAGCCGCGCCGCGCCGCAGCCGGCGGCGCCAAGCGCCGCGAGTCCTGCATCGAACCGCGCGGCCGGCAGCACCAGTGTGACGGTCCCGCCTGGCACGACCGCGGCCGCCAGGAACCGTGCCCAGGCTCCGAGGTCGGCCGACCGGTCCGCATGGGTCGCGCCGCGCCGCCGCGCTGCCGGCGGCGGTGTGCCGACGGACCACCAGGGCGGGTTGGCGAAGCCGTGCGCGCAGGGGCCGAGCACGGCCGCCAGCTCGAGCGCCCCGATATCGCCGGTGCGGACCGTCAGCCGCTCCGGGCCAAGCCCGTTCGCCGCCCCGTTGGCAACAGCCAGCCCGGCCAGGTCCGGTTCGCGCTCCACCGCGACGACCTGGAGGCCCGGCACCCGCGCGGCCAGGCACAGGAAGGCGGCGCCGGTACCACAGCCGGCCTCCAGCACCCGCTCGCCCGGTGCGGCCGGCACGGCGGCCGCCAGCAGCACGGGGTCGAGCGTGGCCCGGAGCGACCCCTCCGCCGGCTGCACCAGCCTTACCCGGCCGCCGAGCAGCCGGTCCTCGGTGACGCCGATCCTCGGTGACGGCTGTTCCTCGGTGACCGCTGTCAGGCCGCTCATTCCCCCGCCTCGCCGGCCTCGGCGAGGATGCGCCGCGCGCGGGCCGCATCGTCGCTGTGCACCGCGAGTCGTCGCGGGAAGGCGCCGATCCCGCCCTCGATCGCGCTGATATGCGCATCGAGCAGCACCGTCTCGATCCCGGCATCCGCGAGCAGCGCGGCCAGGAAACTCATGCGTACCGGGTCGCTGCCGACCGCCACCACCTGCATCCGCATCGCTCCCGAGGCGCCCGTGCCCGCCGCCAGCGCCAGGACCCGGCGTCGCCGGAATCCTTGATTTTCCTGCGCTTGCCGCCGTCTGCCGGCCTCGTTATGGTGCCGCCTCTCATGCCAGGGTCAAGCGACGTGACCGCGTATCTCAGCGCCGAGAGCGCCGGTCCACCGGCAGCCCCGCCCGGCGGCACCGCGCCGGCCGAGGACGCGCTTGCCGCGCTGACCGATCTTGTCCGCGCCGATATCGAGATCTGCAACCGCCTGATCGTCGAGCGGATGCAGAGCCCCGTGGCGCTCATCCCGCAGCTCGCCGCGCATATCGTCGCGGCGGGCGGCAAGCGCCTCAGGCCCCTGCTGACCCTCGCGGCGGCCCGGCTCTGTGGCTACCCGCCGGGCGGCACGCGGCATGTCTCGCTGGCGGCTTGCGTCGAATTCATCCACACCGCGACCCTGCTGCATGACGACGTCGTGGACGAGAGCGCGCTGCGCCGTGGCCAGGCCAGCGCCAATGCGCTCTTCGGCAACAAGGCGAGCGTGCTGGTCGGCGACTTCCTCTTCGCCCGCGCCTTCCGCCTGATGGTGGACGACGGCAGCCTGAAGGTGCTGGCCATCCTCAGCCAGGCCTCCGCCACGATCGCGGAGGGAGAGGTGCTGCAGCTCGTCACCCAGAACGACACCGCGACGACGGAAGACCAGTACCTCCAGGTGATCGAGGGCAAGACCGCGGCGCTGTTCGCCGCGGCCACGCGGGTCGGTGCCGTGGTGGCGGACAGCCCGCCGGCGCAGGAGGATGCGCTCGACGCCTATGGCCGCAACCTCGGTATCGCCTTCCAGCTCGTCGACGACGCGCTGGACTATGCGGCCGAGCAGGAGACGCTGGGCAAGACCGTCGGCGACGATTTCCGCGAGGGCAAGATCACCCTGCCCGTGCTGCTTGCCTTCGCCCGCGGCACGGAGGCCGAGCGTGCCTTCTGGCGCCGCACGCTGGAGGAGCGGGAGCAGACCGAGACCGACCTCGCCGAGGCGCAGGCGCTGATCCTGCGGCACGGCGCGCTGCGCGACACCTTCGCCCGCGCCCGCGCCTATGGGGAGGCCGCGCTGCAGGCGCTGTCGATCTTCCCCGAGGGGCAGGAGCGGCGTGCCCTGGAAGGCGTCGTCGCCTTCTGCATCGAGCGGGCGCACTGATCGGCCCGGCGGCTCAGCCCGGCGGTGGCCTCGCCAGCGCCGCCGCACCGCACAGCGCCAGAAGCTCCGCCCCGATCCACCATTCCTGCCAGGCGCCGAAGCTCAGCATGCCGCTGACCCCGGCACTCGCCAGCATGGCCAGCGCGACCGCCGGCGGGGCGGAGCGCCCGGCGCGATAGGCCAGCAGCAGCACGAGCAGCCCGCCCAGCACCGCGCCCACGGCGCCGAGTTCCAGCCAGAGCTGCAGCGGGCCGTTATGCGGATGCAGCGGCAGAAGCTGGGAGGAGGGGATCCAGCCCGTCGCCACCTCCGGCCCGGTCAGCCCGAAGCGCTCGAGCAGGGCCGGGGAGGGGGCGTCGCGGTGGCCGGGCACGGTCCGGCTCGCCTCCAGCCCCCAGCCCAGCAGTGGCCGTTCGGTGATGCGGCCGATGGTGAAGTCCCAGATCAGCAGCCTATGCGCCGCCGAGGGCGGCCAGGACCCGACCGGCACGCCACGGGCCAGCACCGGCCCCAGCAGCGCCGGCATCAGCACGATCGCCCCGGCCAGCGCCATCCCGACCAGGCGCGGCGCCGGGCGCGGCAGCAGTACGGCCAGTGCCGCCGCCAGCCCCGCCGCCAGCACCGCCAGCTTGGCCGACTCGCCCGGGAGCAGCAGGAGCACCAGCGCCCCGCCCGCGATGACCGCGCCGCGCAGCAGCCCCGGCAGCGGCGCCGCCGCCACCAGCGGCAGCCAGAGCGCCATGGCCGACCCCGCCGGCTTCAGCCCGAAGACGAGGCCCGGCGTCGCCTCCTTCAGCCCGCGCACCGCGGCGCGCAGGGCCTGGCCCGTCGCGGCGTCGAAGGCGGCCGCGGCCAGCCCAACGACCAGCCCCGCCGTGGCCCAGCGCAGCACCCGCGCCCGCGCGGCCTCCGTGCCGGACGCGACCACCCGGGCTGCCATCGCCCCCAGGAGCACGAAGCCGCCAAGTTGGATCGCCGTGCCGAGCGCCTTGCTCGGCTGCAGCGCCCAGGCCGAGCTGACGCCGCCCCAGAGGAAGAGCAGCCCCGCCGCCAGCGCCGCGAGGTCCGCCGGCCAGGGCCATTCCCCACGATGCCGCCGGTGCTGCAGCACCGCTGCCAGCAGCGCGATCGTCGCCAGCGGCGCGAGCGACTTGGATTGCAGCTCCACCGCCAGCGGCGCTACGCCGAGGGCGATTGCGATCGGCAGCAGCGGATCGGCGCCGGATCTCATGCCAGGCGGCCCCGGCGCGTTGCGGCGCCGGGGGGCATCCTCAGGCTCAGACCGCGGTGATGCTCTCGCGGCGCAGCTCGACGGCAAGCTCGTTCAGCGCCGTCTCGGTGCGGTCGAGCATCTCATCGATCTCGGCCTCCGTGATGATCAGCGGCGGCGAGAAGCCCATGCTGTCGTTCACCATGGCGCGCAGGATGACGCCGTGCTTCTCGCCGAGCTTGGTCAGGCGGCCGCCGACCTTCTTCGCCGGGTCGAAATTCTTGTGCGTCGCCTTGTCGGCGACCAGCTCGATCGCACCAACGAGACCGACCCCGCGGACCTCGCCCACCAGCGGGTGGTCGGCGAAGCGGCGGCGCAGCTCCTTCTGCAGGTGCGGGCCGACCTTGCCGACATGGCCCAGCATGTCGACCTCGTCGTAGATCTTCAGCGTCTCGATCGCGACGGCCGCCGGCACCGGGTGGCCGGAATAGGTGAAGCCATGGCCCCAGGTGCCGATCGAGGAAGACCCCTCGGCGATGCCCTGGAAGACGCGCTCGTTCACCAGCACCGCCGAGATCGGCAGGTAGGCGGCCGAGAGCGCCTTGGCGCAGACCAGGATGTCCGGCTGGATGCCGAAGGTCTGGCTGCCCCAGTAGCTGCCGGTGCGGAAGAAGCCGGCGATCACCTCGTCGACGCAGAACAGCACGTCGTACTTCTTCAGGACGGCCTGGATCTTCTCGAAGTAGGTGGCGGGCGGGATGATCACGCCGCCGGCGCCCATGAAGGGCTCGGCGTAGAAGGCGGCGACCGTCTCCGGCCCCTCCTTGATGATCGTATCCTCGAGCTGCTGGGCGAGGCGGGTCG
>JAIYAI010000058.1 GCA_027489135.1 Acetobacteraceae bacterium | reverse complement strand
GTCACGGAGTCGATCTCGTGCAGGGCCAGGCGGTTGGCCTGAACGAAGTCCGGCAGTCTCGCGCCGGTGGCGTCAAGGAAGTTGCGGCTGACGTCGAAACCCCAGACCCGAACCTGATCGTTGGCGCGGAGCACGCGCTCTGTGTATTTGCCGCCGCCGCCGCCGATCTCGATCGCCGCGCTCCAGCCTGACACGCCGGACGCGACAAACAATTTCTGGAAAATCCGTTCCCAGCTTTGCTCGTTGCCCCATTCCTCGCCTGGGTAGGTCAGCCGGTTGTCGCTCTGCTGCAGTCGCGGAAAGGCTTCAGCGACGTATCGGTCCCAAAGCTCACCGTATGTCTGCTTCATGTCAGGCCATGCTCCGCGCTGATCTATGATAAGTCGGTCGGTGCCTCAATCGGACACGACAATCCGAATGCGCCCGCACCGCGGCCTGGGCACAATGGTTGGCTTAAAGACGAAGGTTGACCCGATGTAAAGCAGACCCATGCCTGCCGACTTCTTGCATATCCGGTACCTCGCATGGTCCCCCCAGGTAGCGGGGTAGGGTAATGCGGTCACGGGGCCGCCATCCAGCGTCCCCTGACAACTGGGTTTCGTCGATTTGATCGGATGCCAGCGACACGTATCGTGCTACCCGCGCCACCCGGCCACGACCCAAGCCCCTGCGTGGATCGGCGCCAGTCACCTACTGCGCTCGCCTCCACTCGTCGCGCCCTGTAGTCTCGACCCCGGAGGGTCCCCTGGATGGACGATGATTTCCGCAAGGCCGCGCTCGACTACCACCGGCTGCCCCGGCCCGGGAAGCTGTCGGTCGAGCCGACCAAGCGCATGGCGACGCAGCGCGATCTGGCCCTCGCCTATTCCCCTGGTGTCGCCGCGGCCTGCGAGGAGATCGCCGCCAACCCCGACGCCGCCTGGGATTACACCACGCGCGGCAACATGGTCGCCGTCGTCACCAACGGCACCGCCGTGCTCGGGCTCGGCGCTATCGGCGCGCTGGCCAGCAAGCCTGTCATGGAAGGCAAGGCGGTCCTGTTCCGGAAGTTCGCCGGCATCGATTCCATCGACATCGAGATCGAGGAGCGCGACCCCGCGAAGCTGATCGAGGTCGTGGCGGCCCTGGAACCCTCCTTCGGCGCCATCAATCTCGAGGACATCAAGGCCCCGGAATGCTTCGAGGTCGAGCGCACCCTGCGCGACCGCATGAAGATTCCGGTCTTCCACGACGACCAGCACGGCACCGCG
The DNA here is from genome assembly GCA_027489135.1 of Acetobacteraceae bacterium. Classification (GTDB taxonomy): domain Bacteria; phylum Pseudomonadota; class Alphaproteobacteria; order Acetobacterales; family Acetobacteraceae; genus JAIEOP01. The sequence continues at coordinate 8,247 of JAIYAI010000058.1, read as the reverse complement.
ATCATCGTCGCCGCCGCGGTTCGCAATGGCCTGGTGCTGCAGGGCAAGCGGATCGAGGAGGTCAAGGTCGTCAACACCGGCGGCGGGGCGGCGGCGCTCGCCGCGCTCGACCTGCTGGTGGCGATGGGGCTGCCGCGCGAGAACGTCTGGATCTGCGACATCCACGGCCTGGTCTTCGAGGGCCGCCAGCAGGGGATGGACCCCTACAAGGCGCGCTACGCCCAGAAGACGCAGCTGCGCACGCTGGAGGAGGTGATCGAGGGCGCCGACATCTTCCTCGGCCTCTCGGCGCCGCGCGTCCTCAAGCCGGAATGGCTGGCGAAGCTGGCGCCGAAGCCGCTGGTCCTCGCCCTGGCGAATCCCGAGCCCGAGATCCTTCCCGAGGCGGTGCGCGCTGCCCGGCCCGATGCGATCGTGGCGACGGGTCGCAGCGACTACCCGAACCAGGTCAACAACGTCCTCTGCTTCCCCTTCATCTTCCGCGGCGCGCTCGATGTCGGTGCCACCGCGATCAACGAGGCGATGAAGGTTGCCGCCGCCGACGCCATCGCAGCACTTGCACGGGTGGAGGCGAGCGAGGTCGTCGCGGCGGCCTACGGGGGGCACGCCCCAGTCTTCGGCCCCGACTACATCATCCCGAAGCCCTTCGACCCGCGGCTGATCCTGGAGATCGCACCCGCCGTCGCGCGCGCGGCGATGGAGACCGGCGTCGCCCGCCGCCCCGTCGCCGATTTCGATGCCTATCGCCGCGACCTGGAGCGCTTCGTCTTCCGCTCCGGCTACCTCATGCGCCCCGTCTTCGAGGCGGCGCGGCGGCAGCAGTCGCGGCGCGTCGTGTATGCGGAGGGCGAGGATGAGCGGACCTTGCGCGCCGTGCAGACCGTGCTGGACGAGGGCATCGCCGAGCCCGTGCTGCTCGGCCGGCGGGAGGTGATCGAGGCGCGCGCCAAGGCGATGGGGCTGCGCATGGATTTCTCGGAATCCGTCCATGTCCTGGACCCGGCGCGCGACCGCGCGATCTTCGACCCGCTGATCGAACTCTACACCCAGCGCGTCGACCGCCGCGGCGTGCCGCCGGAGGCCGCCGCGCGCCGCGTCGCCACGCGGCCGACCGTCGCGGCCTCCCTGCTGCTGGAAGCGGGGCAGGTGGATGCGGCGCTGGTCGGCGGCAGCGGCAACTGGATGAACCAGTGGCACTACGCCTTCGACATCATCGGCATGCGCCCCGATGTCAGCCGGGTCTATGCGCTCTCCGCCGTCATCGTGCCGAACGGGACGCTGTTCTTCGTCGACACCCACCTGCTGGTGGAGCCGACGCCGGAGCAGATCTGCGAGATGACGCTGCTGGCGGCCGAACAGGTGCACGCCTTCGGCCTGGCACCGAAGGTGGCGCTGCTGTCGCATTCCTCCTTCGGGCAGTCGAACGCGCCGACGGCGCGGACGATGCGCAAGGCTCTCGGGCTGATCCGCAAGCGCGCGCCGGAGCTGGAAGTCGACGGCGAGATGCATGGCGACGCCGCGCTGGTGCCGGCGATCCGGGCGCGCGCCGTCTCGTCGAGCACGCTGACGGAAACGGCGAACCTGCTGGTCTTCCCGACCCTCGATGCCGCCAACATCGCCTTCAATCTCGTCAAGGCGGTGGCGGACGGGCTGCAGGTCGGGCCGATCCTGCTGGGCATGAAGAAGCCGCTGCACGTGCTGGTGCCGTCCGTCACGGCGCGCGGCATCGCCAACCTGACGGCGCTGGCGGTGGCGCAGGCGAATGCGGGGGCCGGCTGAGGCCGACCCCGCCGCCAAGTTCCTACCGGGTCGTCACCGTCAGCCCCAGCGCCTGCTGCAGCGCGTCGGGCCCCGCGGGCGCGACGCTCTGCAACTGCTCGAAGGGCACGGGCTGTGGCGGGCGCGCGGTGATCTCGATCTCCCGTGCCTGGCCGCGAAGGAAGCGCTGCACCGCGGCGCCGATCTCGGCCGTTGCCGTGCCGCCGCCGCTGCCGCCGCCCTTGCCGCCGGGACCGGGCCGCGCGCCACCGGGCCGTTCGAACAGCGCACCGGCCTGGGCCGCGAATTCCTCGCGCACCTGCTGCTCGGAGCGCCGCTGCTCCTGCGCCTGCATGCGCACGAAACGGCCATAGAGCGACTGGTCGACGAAGCGCAGCCGCATGCCGACGAGGCGTGACCGGGCCAGCGCCGCCGGATCCGTCTCCCCCGCATTCACGCCGTCGAGCGTCATCGAGAAGCCGAGCGCACCGATATCCCGCGCCGCGAGGGAGAAGCTGCCGATCTCCATGCGCTGCGTGCCGCGGTCGATGCGCGCATCCATCGTGATGTCGGCGGCGATCTCGCGGTAGCCGAAGCGCTGCATCCACTCCGCGATGCCCGGGAAGGGCTGCACGTTGATGCCGCGGAAGGCGATGCGCCCGGTCTCCGCACCGGGCTGCCCGGCCGGCGGCGCCTCGCCGGACATGGTCATCGAGGCCATCCCGGCGATGCGCTGCCCGCCCTTCGACAGGGCGAGGTCCTCGGCCTCGATCGCGGCGGCACCCACGGTGCGCGGCGGCGGCTGCTTCGCCACCAGCGCCGCGAAGGTGCCGGCCAGGTCGATGCCGCGCAGGGTCAGCCGGCCGAGCGAGACGCGGTCGATCGGGTCCTGGTTCGGCGTGCGGACCTCGAGCCCCTCCATGGCGATGCGGCCAGGGCGGCCCTTGCCGTAATCCTCGATGCTGAGCGAGGCGATGACGACGGGCGTGTCGCCCTGCACGCGCAGCCCCTCGATCCGGAGTGCGTCGAGGGTGATGGCATCGGGCTGCATCTGCTGCCCCGGCGGTGGGCGCACCACGGTGAGGCCCGCGATGCGAACGCGATCGATCCGCGCCTCGTCGGTGCTGCGCGCACCGGGGGGGCCCTCCTGCAGCAGCACGCCGCGCAGGATCGCCTCCGTCACGCCGTTCTCGCGCAGGCCGTCGAGGGTGAGTTCGGCGATCGCGGCGCGGCGATCGGGACGGGTCAGCACGACCTCGCGCAGCCGCACGGACCCCCGGGCGGGATCGATGATCTCGGAGGCGGCGTAGCTGAGTTGCGCATCGGCACCGAGCAGTTGGCGGAACTGTCGCACCGCGTCCGGCTCGTTCGCCGGCGGGGGCGTGGCGGGGGCGGCGAGCGGCGGCGGGGGGGCCGGCGTCTGCGGCGCCGCCTGGCCGAGGGGCGGGCCTGCGGGCGGGCCAGGGGGCGGTGTGGCGGGCGCCGGCGAGGCCTGGGCCGGCGGGGACGCGCCGAACTTGTCGGCCTGCTGCGGCGCCGGCGCGGCCGGGGCGGGGGTCTGGGCCTGGCCGAACTTGTCGGTGCCCGGCGCCGGCAGCGGCGCGGCCTGGGGCGGTGGTTGCGGCGTGGGCCGCACCGGGGCAGGTGCCGGGGCCGGGCCCGGCTGGATCGCCTGCGGCTTGCCGCCCTGCGGCGCCGGCTCGCCCAGCGCCGGTGGCTTCTGGGCCAGGGCCATGCCCGCCGCACCGCAGGCAATGATCGCACCGGCCAGCGCCGTGCCCCGCTTCAAGCCTCGCATGCTCGCGTCCCTCGCTGCGTCTTCGACGCCAGCCTAGCCCATTCCGGCGGCCCGCGGCATCCCGCACCGGGGTGAGGCCGCCGGGCCCTTCCGCATTCCTGGCCGGCGTCCCATCTTCCGGCGAGGAGGCGGTCGCATGAGTTCCCTGCCCGACAAGCCAGGCGGCGGCCGGCCGCCCGAGCGCAGCGGCGGCGCCGGCCGTGCCGCGGTGGGCGCCTTCCTCGACAGGCTTGCCGCCATGCCGCGCGTCGCGCCCGCCAATGGCCGTCGCGGGCGCCTCGTCTTCGCCATGGACGCCACCGCGTCGCGCCAGCCGACCTGGGATCGCGCCTGCCAGCTGCAGGGCGAGATGTTCCAGGCGACCCGCGACCTCGGTGGGCTCGAGGTGCAGCTTGCCTATTACCGCGGCTTCAAGGAGTTCGCGGCGACCCCCTTCCTGGCCGATGGTGCGGAGCTGACGCGGCGGATGACCGGCGTGCAGTGCCTCGGCGGGCAGACGCAGATCCAGCGCATGCTGGACCATGTGCTGGCCGAGACGAAGCGTGCGAGGGTGAACGCCCTGGTCTTCGTCGGCGACGCGATGGAGGAGGCGCCGGACCCGCTCTGCCACCGCGCCGGGGAGCTTGGCCTGCACGGCACGCCCTGCTTCGTCTTCCAGGAAGGCGACAACCCGATGGCGACGAACATCTTCCGCCAGGTGGCGAAGCTCTCGGGCGGCGCCTGGGCGCCCTTCGATGCGGGCTCGGCCGATGCGCTGCGCGACCTGCTGCGCGCGGTCGCCGTCTATGCTGCGGGCGGGCGCGGTGCGCTGGCGCGGTTGCCCGGGACGGCGGCGACGCGCATCGCCGGGCAGCTTCCGGCGCCGGGTCGCTGATGCTCTGGCTGGCGCTCGGCCTCGGGGCGCTGCTGGCCGTGGTGTGGCTGGCGCATGCCTTCGCCCATGCCCGGGTCGAGACGGTGCGCAAGGTCGGTGCCTGGGCGCTGGCCGGCCTCGGCGCCGTGCTGCTGGTGCTGCTGCTGGTGAGCGGGCGCGGGGGCCAGGCGATCTGGACGCTGGTCTTCCTGGCGCCGGTGGGCTGGCGGATCCTCCAGGGATGGCGCAACGCCCGGCAGTTCGCCCGCCGGGCGGAGACCGGTGGCGCGGGAGAGGAAAGCGCGGTCGAGACCGCGACCCTCGCCATGCGGCTCGACCACGCCACGGGGCAGATGAGCGGGCGGGTGCTGCGCGGGGTCCACCAGGGGCGGGAACTCGCGGAACTGACCCTGCCGGACCTGCTGGCGCTGATTGCCGATTGCCGCGCCAACGATCCCGAGAGCGTGCCGCTGATCGAGGCCTGGCTCGACCGTGCTGCGCCGGAATGGCGCGAGCAGGACGCCTATGCCGAGCCGCCGCCGACGGCGAGCGGACCGATGAGCCGGGCGGAGGCGCTCTCGATCCTCGGGCTGGAGGAGGGGGCGGACGAGGCTGCCATCCGCGCCGCACACCGGCGGCTGATGCAGGCGGCGCATCCCGATCGCGGCGGCAGCGACTGGCTGGCGGCGCGGATCAATCAGGCGCGCGACGTGCTTCTGGCGTAGGGACGCGTCTGCGCGGGCCCAGGCGGGCCGCCGCCCGCTGCGGCGGGCACGACTCAGCGATCGATCTTTCGCCTCTTTTTGACATGGGCTGGGGCCGCGGGTTCAACTCCGGGGCGGCTTCTCGCCACCTCGGGAGAAATCATGGCGCTCAGTATCCAGGGCTTTGGCCCTGCGGCGACCTTTGCGGAAGGTTTGGTCGGCGCGGCGCCCCGTCTCCTCGACATCGATGTGAGCTTCGCCAGCGCGGATGCTCTGGCCGGCGGACAGCTTGTGCTCGGCGGCCTGCTGGCGGAGGACCGGGTCACCATCCTGACCGAGGGCAATGCCGCTGGCGAGATCGGCTTCGACGGCGCGGTGGTGCGCTACGGCGGCGTGGTGATCGGCACGGCCGCGGGGGGCGTGGGCACGGATTTCAGGGTCACCTTCAACGATGCCGTGACTGCCGTGGCGGTGGACGCGCTCCTCCAGCGCCTCGCCTACGGCAATGCCAGCGACACACCGACCGCGACGCGCCGGCTGGCCCTGGACGTGCTGGATTCGGCGGGTGCCCATCTCCTCCCGCAATTCGTCGCCCTGACCGGCACCGCCAATCCCTTCGATGGCGTCGATGTCGGGATCAGGAGCGCGCCGGCGGTCACCGATCTCACCCAGGTAGGCTGGAAGAGCGCGCCGGCCTTCGTCGATCTCGACGGCGACGGGCGGCTCGACCTCGTCTCGGGGGAACTCGACGGCACGCTGCTGGTCTGGCGCAACACGACGGAAGGCTTCGTCGCGCTGACCGGCGCCGACAAGCCGTTCAGCGGCATCGATCTCGACGCGATGAGCAGCCCGGCTTTCGAGGACCTGGATGGCGATGGGCGGCGCGACCTCGTCGTCGGCAGCTGGGACGGCACGCTGGCGGCCTGGCGCAACACGGTGGACGGATTCGTCCCGCTGACCGGGACGGACAATCCCTTCGGCGGCATCGCAGGGCTGTATGGCGGCACGCCCAGCTTCGTTGACCTGGATGGTGACGGGCGGCGCGACCTCGTCGCCGGCAGCAGCGCCGGCACGCTGCTGGTCTGGCGCAACACCGAAACGGGCTTCGTCGCGCTGACCGGCACCGACAATCCTCTCGACGGCATCGCCGCCAGCGCGATGAGTGCGCCGAGCTTCGTGGATCTGGACCAGGATGGACGGCTCGATCTCGTGCTCGGCGTCAATGCGAGTTCGGCGATCTTATACCGTAACCTCCTGGAGGCCTATGGCTACTGGTGGCTCTCGAACGCCACCACCGGCGGCGCGCTGCTGGCCTGGCGCAACACCGCGGATGGCTTCGTCCCGCTGGCAGGGGCAGAGAACCCCTTCGCCGGCTTAGACCTCGGCGGCTTCGCGATGCCGGCCTTCGTCGATCTCGACGGCGACGGACGGCTCGACCTCGTCTCCGGCAATGGGGAGGGTGGGTTCCGCACCTGGCGCAACACCGAAGCCGCCATCACCGTGACCGTGACGCCCGAGAACGACCGGCCCCTCATCACGTCTCCGGCCACGGTCCGCTTCACCGAGAACGGCACGGGCATCGCCTACCAGGTGGCGGCGACCGATCCGGACGGGCCCTTGCCCCTGACCTACTTGCTTGCGCCAGCGGGCGGGCAGTTCGTCGTGTCCCCGGATGGCTCGGTGCAGGTGGAGGTGCTGCCGGGTTACTGGGGGCCGGGGACGGGGGGGGGCGACGACACGGCGCTGTTCACCATCGATGCAGCCACCGGCGCGCTGCGCTTCGTGCAGGCCCCGGATTTCGAGGCACCGCGCGATCTCGACGGCGACAATGTCTACGAGGTCGCCGTGGCGGTCTCGGACGGGACGGGGCTCTACGCGCCAGGCGCGACCAGCGTCGTCTTCCTGTCCATCACGGTGACGGATACGCAGGAGGCGGCGACGCTGACGGGCCTCGCCCCGTCCGTCACGGTTCTCGAGAACACGGTCAACGCGGCGCCGCAACTGCTGGACGCCGACGTGGTGTTCACGCGGGGGGACAGCCTGGCCGGCGGGCGGCTGGTGGTCTCCGGCCTGCTGGCGGAGGACCGCGTCACGATCCTCGGGCAAGGCACCGGCGCCGGGCAGATCGGCTTCGACGGCAGCGCCGTGACCTATGGCGGGGTGACGATCGGCACGGCCACCGGTGGGATCGGCGGCGCCTTCACGGTGACCTTCACCGGCGCTGTGACCGGTGCGGCGGTGGACGCACTGATCCAGCGCCTCGGCTACGGCAATGCCAGCGATGCGCCGACGCTGGCGCGGGACCTGAGCATCGACGTGATCGATGGACGGGGCCTGCATCTGGCGGCAACGGCGACGCCGCAGTTCACCGCGCTGACCGGGGCCGACAACCCGTTCGACGGCATCGGTATCCTCCGGTATGGCACCCCGACCTTCGTGGACCTGAACGCGGACGGGCGGCTCGACCTCGTCGCGGGCAGTTTCAACGGCCGACTGCTGACCGCCTACAACACCGGCAGCGGCTTCGCCGCAGTGGCCTTTTCGGAGAATCCGCTCCGGCTGATCAACGCCGGTGCGACCAGCGCCCCGGCCTTCGTGGACCTGGACGGCGACGGGCGGCTCGACCTCGTCTCGGGCAACAACTACGGCAGGCTGCTGGCCTGGCGGAACACCGGCAGCGGGTTCGACCCGCTGGCCTTCGGCGCCAACCCGTTCATCGACATCCGCGCCGGCTATGCCAGCAAGCCGGCCTTCGCGGACCTGGACGGTGACGGGCTGCTCGATCTCGTCGTCGGCAATGATGCGGGCACGATTCTGGCCTGGCGCAATACCGGCAGCGGCTACGTCGAACTGACGGGCGCCGCCAACCCGTTCGACGGCATCGATGTCGGCAGTTCGAGCGCCCCGGCCTTCGTCGACCTGGACGGCGACGGGCGGCTCGACCTGGTGTCTGGCACGACGCTGGGCACCCTGCTGGCCTGGCGGAACACCGGCAGCGGCTTCACCGCGCTGGCCGGTGCCGCCAACCCCTTCGACGGCATCGATGTCGGCCAGTTCAGCGCGCCGGCCTTCGTGGACCTGGACGGCGACAGGCGGTTCGACCTCGTCGTCGGCGACTACGACGGCACGCTGCT
>JAIYAI010000255.1 GCA_027489135.1 Acetobacteraceae bacterium | reverse complement strand
TCGACCAGCAGGATGGTCAGCCCGGCCTGTTCGCGCAATGCGCGGATCGCCTCGACCATGTCGCCGACGATGGAGGGCGCCAGGCCGACCGAAGGCTCGTCCATCAGCAGCAGCCTTGGCGCCGACATCAGCGCGCGCGCCACGGCCAGCATCTGCTGCTCGCCGCCCGAGAGCGTGCCGGCGCGGCGCTTCCCCTTCTCCCGCAGGCGCGGGAACATGGCCAGCACGCGCTCCGTGTCGCGCGCCACGCCGGGGCGATCACGACGGCGGGAATAGGCGCCCATCTCGATATTCTCGGCCACCGTCATGGTGGCGAAGACCTCGCGCCCCTGCGGCACCTGCGCGAGGCCACGCGCCAGGATCTCGTGCGGCGGCCGGCCGGAGATGGTCTCGCCCGCCAGCGTCACGGTCCCTGCGCGTGGCCGCACCATGCCGGTCAGCGCGTTCAGGATGGTGGTCTTGCCGGAGCCATTGCCGCCGAGCAGCGCCACCACCGCCTGGGCCGGCACGCCGAAGCTGACATCCTCCAGGATGCGGGTGGGGCCGTAGGAGACGGCGAGGTTGCTGACCTCAAGCATGCACCGCGGTCCCGAGATAGGCGGTGACCACGGCCGGGTCCTGGCGCACCTGCTCCGGCCGGCCCTCCGCGATCACCGTGCCGGCGGCGAGGACGGTGATGCTGTCCGAGACCTCCATCACCAGGCGGATCACATGCTCGATCAGCAGCAGGGTCACGCCGCGCTCGTCGCGGATGCGGCGCAGCAGGCGGTCGATATCGGAGAGGCGGTTGAGGCTGAGCCCCACCGCCGGTTCGTCCAGCAGCACCACGGAAGGCTCCGAGACCAGGGCGCGGGCGATCTCCACCAGTCGCTGCTGGCCGAAGGAGAGGGCGCTCGCGCGGCGATCGGCGAAGCCCGCCATGCCGACGAACTCGAGCACGCGATGCGCCTTCTCGATCCCCTCGGCCTCCTCCGCCCGCAGCCGGCGGCTGCCGAGGATGCCGTCCAGCAGTCCCGCGCGCAGGCCGGTGTGCAGCCCGGTGACCACGTTCTCCAGCACCGTCAGCCCGCCGAAGAGGGCGCTGGTCTGGAAGGTGCGGCGCAGCCCGCGCGCCGCGATGGCGGAGGGCTTGAGGCCGGTGATGGGCTGGCCGTCCAGCAGCACCCGGCCCTCGGTGGGCGGGACGATGCCGCAGATGGCGTTGAGCAGCGTCGTCTTGCCGGCGCCGTTGGGGCCGATGATGCCGCGGATCTCGGCCGGCGGCACCGCCATGGTCACGCCCGAGAGCGCGGCGACGCCGCCGAAGGAGAGGCCGAGGCCTTCCACCGCGATCCGCGCCGTCATGGCTTCGCTTCCTCCGGCACGGCGTCCGGCTCGGGTGCCGGCGGCGGTGCGGTGCGCAGGTAGCGCTCCGCCCAGCCCGGCAGGGCCTGCAGCCAGCCGGCGACGCCGCGGGGGAAGAAGATGACGGCGCCCATCAGCAGCAGGCCGAAGGCGATCTCCTGCGCGCCCTTGAAGGCCCGCAGGCCCTCGAGCAGGAACAGGACGGCGCCGGCGCCGATCACCGATCCCACGATGCTGCCCATGCCCCCGACGACGATCATCGCCTTCATCAGCGCCATGTGGAACAGGTCGAAGCTCTCCGGCGCGACATAGCCCAGCATCAGCGCCTGCAGCCCGCCCGCCGTCCCGGCATAGAAGGCCGAGAGCCCGAAGGCGGTCGCCTTGGTGCGCAGCAGGTCGATGCCGAGCGCCTCGGCCGCCACCTCCCCGTCGCGCACGGCGATCATCGCCCGGCCCGTATTCGACCGCACGAGCGACGCCGCGGCCAGGGTCATCACGATGGCCAGCAGCAGCGCCAGGGCAAAGGACCCGACATCGGGCGAGAGGCCGGGCAGCAGCCAGTCCGGCCGCGGCACGCGGAAGCCGCCGGCGCCGAAGGTCACGCCTTCCCAGTGCAGGAAGACCCAGAGGGTGAACTGCGCGAAGGCCAGCGTCGCAAGCGTCAGGTAGAGGCCGGTCAGCCGCAGCGCTGGCAGGCTGATGGCCAGCCCCACCACCGTCGCCAGCAACGCCCCCGCCGGCAGCGTCACGATGAAGGGCAGGCCGAAATGCACCTTCAGCAGCGCGGTGCCGTAGGCGCCGATGCCGAAGAGCGCGGCATGGGCGAAGGCGAGCTGGCCCGTGTACCCGACCAGCAGGTTCAGCCCGACCGCCAGGATGACGTAGATGCAGAGCTGGTTGGCGACGAAGAGCAGATAGGAATTGGCCTGCGGCGCCAGCACCGCCAGCAGCGCCGCCGCGACAAGGCCGACCCAGATCGGGCGCGGCATCAGCCGCGTCAGCAGGGTCTCGGGACGGGCGCTCATGCGCGCCGGGGCGGCGGGCCGCCCAGCAGGCCGCGGGGGCGCAGGATCAGCGTCGCCATGATGGCGACGAAGGCGGAGACCTCGATGGCCGAGGAATCGATGTAGCCGCCGGCCAGCGCCTCCACCACGCCGATGGCGAGGCCGCCCAGCAGCGCGCCGGGCAGGCTGGTCAGCCCGCCCAGCACCGCCGCGGCGAAGCCCTTGATGAACAGCATGAAGCCGATGTCGGGGTAGAGCAGTGTGACCGGCGCCATCAGCGCCGCGCCCGCCCCAGCCACGGCGGAGCCCACGGCAAAGGCCAGCATGTGGATGTTCTCCACCCGGATGCCGACCAGCCGCGCCGCCTTCGGATTGTCGGCGGTCGCCTGCATCGCCTTGCCCATGGTGGTGAAGCGGAAGAACAGCGCGAAGGCCCCCATCACCGCCAGCGCGCCGGCGGTGACCACAAGCTGCTGCGGCAGCAGGATGATGTCGCCGATGATGATCGGATCGGGCGGGACCAGGGGCGGGAAGGCGAGGTAGTCGCTGATGCCGCCCCAGGTCAGCCGCGCCACGCCCTTCAGCACGAAGGCGAGGCCGAGCGTCGCCAGCACCACGTTCACCAGGTTGCCGCGCAGGACGGCGCGGAAGCCGATGCGCTCGGCCAGGGCGCCGAGCACGAAGCCCCCCGCGACGGCGCCGGCCATGGCCACCAGATAGGGCAGCCCGAGACCGACGTGCAGCGTCCAGGCCAGGAAGCCGGCGATCATCAGCTGGTCGCCATGGGCGAAGTTGATCGTCCCCGTCGCCTTGTAGACGAGCACGATGCCGAGGGCGACGAGCGCATAGATCGCGCCCGTCGAGATCCCGGAGAGCAGGAGATAGGAGAGCAAGGCCGCGATCTATTCGACCGCGGTCGTGCCGACGATGCGGATCGGCCCCCCCGGCTCCTTCTGGATCCAGACGACGGTGCGGTTGCAGCGGCCATCGGTCGGCGTGCAGGTGATCGGGCCGCCATAGGTGTCGGTGCCGAGGTTGGTCACGCCGTTCAGCGCCTGCATCAGCGCCTCCCGGGTCGGGTTGGGGCCGGCCTGGCGCAGCGCCTCGACCAGCACCTGGGCGGAGCCGATGCCGAACATGTTGAACACGGAGAGACGGTCGGACGGGTACTTCGCCTGGATCGCCTCGCGCCAGCCCGCCATCTCCGGGCTCTCCGGCGTGAAGCGGACCTGGCTGATGGTCACGAAGCGGGCGGTCGCGCCGGGCACGCCGACCTGCTCCTCGAAGGCGGCGGGGTCGGCGATGCCGGACTGGCCGATGACCAGGGGGCGGTAGCCGAATTTCGCGGCGTCGCGGAGGAACACCGCGCCCGGCTTCGGATAGAGCAGCAGGATCACCGCATCGGCATTGGCCTGCCGCAGCCGCAGCACCTGCGCCGTCGCGTCGTTGGCGTCCGGCGAGACTTCCTCATCCGCCACCGGCGTGATGCCGCGGCGCTTCAACTCCTCCATCAGCGGCGTGTAGCGCGAGCGCCCCCAGGCATCGCGCATGGAGACCACGGCGATGCGCCGGGCACCCTGCTGCTGCGCATAGGCGACCTGCGCCACGCCCTCGAGGCCGGAGGTCAGCGCGGTGGAGACGATGGTCGGCGCGCGGGGCGTGGTCAGCCCGTCCGCGACGGCGGCGAAGATCACGGTCGGCACGCTGGCCTGCTCGATCTCGCCGCGGGCCGCCAGCGCCGCGTTGCTGCATCCGCCGCCGATGATGGCGAAGACCTGGTCCTGGTGGATCAGCTTGCGCGTGGCGGCGATGGCGGCCGCCGGTTCGCAGCGGTCATCCTCGCGCGTCAGGACCAGGCGGCGGCCATGGATGCCGCCCTGGGCGTTGACCCGGTCGAACACCGCCTCGACCCCGTTCATCACGAGACGGCCGTAGAGATAGCCCGGGCCCGTCAGCGGGCCGAAGCTGCCGATGCGGATGCTGTCGGCGGTGACGCCGGGCGCGCCCTGGGCACGGGCCGGCAGGGTGGCGGCGGCCAGCATCGCCGCGGCGACGGAGACCAGGAGGGACAGGCGTCGCATGGGTTCGGTCTCCGCCGGGGCGCTGTGGGGATTGACGGGCGGCGCCACGCGGGGCGCCGGCGGCATCGCTGTGTCCAGCAAACGACAGGTGCGACGGGGCTGACAAGGCCGCCTTCCGCGATTTCCGGCGTCGAACGACCCAGCATTGCCTGTCCCGAAGGCAGCCGGTGCAGGCGGGTCGATCAGTCCAGCGTCACGCCGTAGTGGCGGGCGATGCCGGCCCGGCTGAGGAAGCCGTCCTTCAGGTCCTCCGCCAGGGCGGCGCGGTCACGCAACGAAGGGTCGCCATAGCCGCCGGCGCCGGCGAGCCGGAAGCTGACGATGTCGCCCTTCTCGAGGCGCGCGACCTCCTTGCTGCCGAGATCGGCTTCCTGCCCGCCGCGGATCAGCACGGTCCGCGCCTTCTCCCCCGCGCCGCCGCCGAAGATCCCCCAAGGGGCCGACTTGTGCCGGTCGCCGAGCAGCACGACGGTCGCACCCTCGGTCAGCATCTCGACGTCCTTGCGCATGCCTGAGCCGCCACGGAAGCGGCCCGGCCCGGAACTGTCCTGGATCAGGGAGAGGGTGTGGATGCGCACGGGGTTGTTGGTCTCGTGCACCTCGACCGGGACATTGGCACAGTTGAAGACCGGGCAGAGCGCCTCCGCCCCGTCCTTGTTCGACCGTCCGCCGAAGCCGCCCAGGATCAGGTCGTAGAGGATCCAGCGCTTGCCCGTCTCCGGGTCGACGCCGCCGAATTTCGGGTTGGCCCAATGCGTGAAGGCACCCATGGCGCGGTCGGGGACCACCTGGGACATCGCGCCGTTGATGGCATCGAAGATGCGCACCTGCAGCGAGGCGCGGCCGCCGCCGGCAGCGGGGTAGCGTGGGTCGAAGAAGCTCCCCGGTCGCGTGACCAGCTTGATGACGCGCTCGATGCCCGCGTTGTTGGGCACGTCGATGCCGGCGAAGATGCGCATGCCGAAGCTGGCATAGGCACGGGTGTAGTTGATGAAGCTGTTGATGCCCGCCGGCACGGCGTCGCTGCTGCGGGAGAAGTCGACCGTCGCGGTGCCGTCCTTCAGGGTGACGTCGACCGAGACGCGGATCGGCGGCGTACCAGGCCCGTAGTCGTCCATCTGGTCGTCGAAGGAATAGGTGCCCTCGGGCAGGGCGCGGATGAGTTCCTTCGCCCGGGCCTCGGAGCGGTCGAGGATGGCCTCGATCGCCTCCTCGATCAGCGCCTCCCCGTAGTCGGCGAAGAGGCGGCGCAGGCGCTGCGTGCCGACATGGTTGGCGTTGCGCTGCGCCATCAGGTCGCCGCGCACCTTCTCCGGCAGGCGGACGTTGCCGAGCAGGACACGCATCAGGTCCGGCTCGAATTCGCCGTTGCGGACGATCTTCACGGGCAGGATGCGGATGCCCTCGGCGAAGGCGTCGAGCACGCCCTGCACCGCCTCGCTGCCCGGTTGCGCGCCGCCGACATCGACATGATGCGCGGTGTTCACGACGTAGCCGATCAGCGCCTCGCCCTCGAAGACCGGGGCGACGAGGAAGAAATCCGGGAAATGCCCGCCGCCGAGATAGGCGTCATTGGTGACCAGCATGTCGCCGGGGCTGAGTTCCTCGGGCGGGATGAAGTCCAGGCAGTTCTTCACCGCGTAGGGCATGGCGCCGAGATGGCCGGGGGTGAAATTGCCCTGGGCGATCAGGCGGCCGCGGCGGTCGAAGAGGCCGGTCGAGAAGTCCGCGCCCTCGCGCACCGCCTCGGAGAAGGCGGTGCGGCGCAGCGCCTCGCCCATCTCGTCGGCTATGGAGACGAAGCTGTTCCAGACGACGGTGAGGGTGATCGGATCGACGGCCATGATCAGCCCCCCGCCCGGATATCGATGATGAGGTTGCCCGCGGCGCTGAGCGACAGCACGTCGCCGGGCGGCACCACCGTGGTGGATTCCCGTTCCTCCACCAGGGCGGGTCCCGCGATGCGGTGCGCCGTGGTCAGCGCGTAGCGGTCGACGATGCGCGTGGGCACCATGCCGCCGGCCTCGGGGAACCAAGCCAGGCGCGTGCCGGTGACGGGATCGCCGCCGGTCCGCCCGCCAGGGAACCGGAAGCCGGCGCCGGCGCGGGTATTGGGCAGGGTGGCGACGGCGAACCAGTCGCTCACCTCCACCGGCGCCTTCGGGTCGTTGTAGCCGTATTCCCGCTTGTAGGCGGCGTGGAAGTCGGCGAGCACGGTCGCCACGTAGTCGCCGGCGATCGGGCCGGCGGGCAGGGGGACGCGGATCTCGAAGCCCTGGCCGGCATAGCGCATGGAGGCGCTGCGCTCGATCGTGGGCGTCGTGCCAGGCTGCATCCGCCCCGCCTCCGCGGTCACGCGCGCTTCCAGTTCGGCGAAGATCGGCGCGATCTGCGCCGGGCTCGCCTCGTCGAGGCGCATGACGCGCGTCATGCCGAGATCCACCTTGCGGTCCGCGGCCAGCAGCCCGATGGCGGAGCCGACGCCGGCGCCGCGCGGGACGATGACGCGGGGGATCTCCAGCGCGCGGGCGAGGCGGCAGGCATGCAAGGGCCCGGCGCCGCCGAAGGCGACCAGCGCGTAACGCCTGGGATCGCGGCCGCGCTCGATCGAGACGATGCGCATGGCGCGTTCCATGTTGGCATTCGCCACCGAATGGATGCCCCAGGCCGCCTGCGCGAGGTCGAGACCGAGCGGTGCGCCGATCTCGCGCGCGATGGCCAGCGCCGCTGCCTTGCGGCGAAGGGTCATGGCGCCGCCGTTGAAGAAGTCCGGGTTGAGGTAGCCGAGAATCAGGTTGGCGTCGGTGATCGTGGGCTCCGTGCCGCCGCGGCCGTAGCAGATCGGCCCTGGTTCCGCGCCCGCGCTGTCGGGACCCACGCGGATCAGCCCCATGCCCGTGCGCGCGATGCTGCCGCCGCCTGCGCCGATCTCGAGCAGGTCGATCGCCATGATGGAGAGCGGCAGGCCGCTGCCCTTGCGGTAGTTGACCGCATCGACCTCGAAGCTCGGCGTCACGGCGGGAACGCCGTCGTCGATGGCGCCGAGCTTCGCCGTGGTGCCGCCCATGTCGAAGGTCATGACATGGGTGCAGCCTTCCTCCTTGCCGATCTCGGCGCACATCAGCACGCCGGCGGCGGGCCCGGATTCGACGAGGCGCACGGGCCAGGTGCGGGCGAGGTCGGCGCTCACCATGCCGCCATTGGACTGCATGATGGACAGCTCGGCCTCGACGCCGAGGGCGCGGAGCGAGCGGTCCAGGCTGTCGACATAGGCCTGCACCAGCGGCGCGACATAGGCATTGGCGACGGTGGTGCTGGTGCGCTCGTATTCGCGGTATTTTGGCGCGATGACGGAGGAGAGCGAGATGCTGGTCCCCGGCATGTGGCGGCGCAGCGCCGCCTCCATCAGTCGCTCATGCACCGGATTGGCGTAGGCGTGCAGGAAGACGACAGCGACGCTGTCATAGCCGCCGGCCGCGACCTGCGCGGCGAGGGCATCGGCCGCGGCCTCGTCCAGCGGTGCCAGCACCGTGCCGTCGGGGGCGAGCCGCTCCGGCGCCTCGAAGACGTCGGCGCGGCGGACCAGCGGCTTCGGCTTGTCGATGTGCAGGTTGTTCGTGTCGTAGCGCTTCTGCCGGCCGATCAGCAGCACGTCGCGGAAGCCCGCCGTCGTGATCAGTGCGGCGCGGGCGCCCTTCCTTTCCAGGATGGCGTTGGTGGCGATGGTGGTGGCGTGCAGCGCGTCGCTGATCTCGGCGGGCCGCAGCGCGGTGTCGCGGAAGCGCGCCTCAAGCCCTTCCAGGACGGCGCGGGCGGGCTCGCGCGGGGTGGTCGGCACCTTCCAGATCTCGACCGCGCCCGTCGCCGGGTCGCGCAGGACGAAATCCGTGAAGGTGCCGCCGATGTCGAAGGCGACCTGGATCACCGGTCAGAGCGCCCGGAGCTCGGCGTGCGTCGCGTCCAGCGTGCGGCGCAGGCGGCGGGCGAGTTCGCGGATCTCCTCCGCCGTGATGATCAGCGGCGGCGAGAAGGCGATGCGATTGCCGGTGATGCGCAGGATCAGGCCGTTGGCGCGGGCATGCGCGTCGAGCCGGGCGGTGAGGTTGGCGTCGGCCGGCCAGTCCTGCTTCGTCGCCTTGTCCGCGACGATCTCGATGCCGCCGATCAGGCCGATGCCGTTGAAGTTGCCGACCATGGGGTGGTCGACCAGCGCGCCCATCTCCCGCAGGAAGACGGGCTCCATCGCCTGGACATGGCCGATGAGGTCCATCTCCTCGTAGATCTTCAGCGTCTCCAGCGCGACCGAGGCCGCGACGGGATGCCCGGCATAGGTATAGCCGTGGACGAAGGCGCCGAGCTTGTCGGACTGCGCCATGACGGATTGGAAGATCCGCTCGTTCATCAGCACCGCTGAGATCGGCTGCATGGCGGCCGACAGGGCCTTGGCGCAGGTGATCATGTCGGGCCGCATGCCGAAGGTCTCGCTGCCCCACATCCGGCCGGTGCGGCCGAAGCCGCAGATCACCTCGTCGGCGACCAGCAGCACGTCGTACTTCTTCAGGACGGCCTGGATCTTCTCGAAATAGCCGCGGGGCGGGGGCAGGGCGCCGGCGGTGCCCTGGACCGGATCGGCCCAGAGGGCGGCGACCGTCTCCGGCCCCTCGCGCAGGATCAGGGCTTCGAGGCTGTCGGCCAGGCGCTGGCTGAACTGCTCCTCGGTCTCGCCTGGCAGGGCATCGCGGTAGTGGTTGGGGCGGTCGGTGTAGAGGAAGCCGTCGAAGGGCAGGCCGAAGCCGGCATGGTAGCTGGGGTTGCCGGTCAGGCTGATCGCGACGCAGGTGGAGCCGTGGTAGCTGCCGGTGCGGGAGATGATCTTGCGCTTCTCCGGCTTGCCCTGGGCGCGCCAGTGGTACCAGACCAGCTTGACCGCGCTGTCGTTGGCCTCCGACCCCGAGCATTGCAGCAGCACCTTCGACATCGGCACCGGCGCGATGGAGAGCAGCTTTTCCGAGAGGTCGATCGCCGGGCCGTGCGAGGCGTGGCGGAAGATCTGGTAGTAGCCGAGGGTCTTCATCGCCTCGTAGGCGGTCTTGGCAAGGCGCTCGTTGTTGTAGCCGAGGGAGCAGCACCAGAGGCCGGCGCCGGCGTCGAGGTAGCTGTTGCCGGCGTCATCCTCGACGAAGATGCCGCGGGCACCGGTCATAATGGTGGGCCCGACCTCGAGGTGGCGGCGGGCGTTGGTCTGGGGGTGGAGGACGGACGCGATGTCGCGGGCGTGCGGGCTGTTCGGGAGGATCTGGTTCATCGGACGGTATCCCTCATCTGGCCGCAACGCGGCTTAGCGCGATCCTGCGCCAGGACGCACGAATGGGCGAGGGGGTGTCCGAAATCGCGTTGGGCGGTACGGGACAACAGGAGATGTTGGGGGACATGGCTCCGGCGGTTGGAGCCTAGAGCGGGTGTCCGTGAATGGCCGAGAGAATCCGCACACGGCCGCCATTGATCGAATTTCCTTCGTCATGACTTGGCTTGTGGCCTAGAAGGCGTCCCCACAACCGGCCGCCTCCATTCGCCGATGACCGCGCCCGATCGCTTCCCGCCTGTGGGGACGATTGTGGGGACGGTGTGGGGACGGAGCCATCCCGGCCGGGGGATGGAGACGCTCGATGCTTACCGATGCCGTCGTCCGGACCGCAAAGCCCGGACGCTACTCCGACGCCAAGGGGTCGGGGTTGATGTTGGAGGTTCGCCCAACCGGGGGGAGGTTCTGGGTTCAGCGGATTATGGTCGCCGGCAAGCGCCGCGATCTCGGGCTCGGGAGCTATCCCGACACGTCGCTCTCGGATGCGCGGGCGAAGGCGCTGGCGAACCGCGAGGCGGTGGCCGAGGGCCGGGACATCTTGGCTGAGCGGGCTGCCGCGAGGGCCGAGGCCGAGGCGAAGGCCGCAGGGCCGGCGGAGGCGCCGCCCGAACGGACCCTCTCAGCGGCCGTAACCGCCTGGATCGCTGCCAAGTCGCCGGGCTGGCGCAACCCCAAGACGGGGCGGCAAGCGCGCGAGATGCTGGACAACCACGCCGCATCGATCATGGCGCGGCCGGTGGCCGCGGTGGACCTCGCCGCCGTGCATGGCGTCTTGGCGGCGGTCTGGATATCGCGCCCGGCCCTGGCGGTGAAGGTGCGCGGGCACCTTGAAGCGGCACTCGAATGGGCCATCGCTGCCGGGTGGCGGCAGGGGCCGAATCCGGCGTTGTGGAAGGGCGGGCTTCGGCCGTTGCTCGCGCGTCCCGATGCGGTGCAGCGCGGCCGGCATCATCCGGCGCTGCCGTGGGCGCGGGTGCCGGCCTTCATGGAGGTTCTGCGCGGCGAGGCGGGCACCGCGGCGCGGGCGTTGGAACTGTGCATCTTGACCGCCTGCCGGAGCGGCGAGGCGCGAGGCGCGGCGTGGTCTGAATTCGACCTCGGCAAAAAGGTGTGGGTGATCCCTGCGGCGCGCGCCAAGAGCGGCCGGCCGCACCGGGTGCCGATTGCGCCTGCTGCGGTGACGCTGCTGCGGAGCATGATGCCGGCCGATGGTCGCCTGCCCGATCCGGCCGGCATGGTCTTTGCGAACCCGAAGGGCGTTGCGCTGAGCGACATGGCGTTGCTTGCGGTGGTGCGCCGGATGGATGCCGCGAGCGCCGCGAACGATGAGGGCGGATGGCGCGATGCGGAAGGCGCGGTGGCGACGCCGCATGGATTCAGGAGCGCGTGGCGCGACTGGTGTGCCGATCATGGCCACGACCGCGAGCTTGCTGAGGCGCAACTTGCCCATGTCGTGGGGAGCGCAACGGAGCGAGCCTATGCGCGAAGCGATGTTTTTGAGAGGCGTCGCGTGCTTGTCGAGACATGGTGCGCCTTCGTCACCGGCGAAGCGGCGGCCGGCGCGGACGCGGTGGTGCCGCTGCGGCGGGCCGGAGCATGAGGCCGCTGGCGGAGCGAGACGGGAGTCTCGCGCGGGCTGCCGCTGCGGATGGTGCGGAATGGGTGGTCCGGCGATCGGCCGATGGTCACCCCTGGCACCTGCCTCCCGAGGCGGCTGGCGACGTGCCCGAGGGCGCTCGATGGGAGCGGCTGCAAGCGGCGGTGCGCCACGCCGTTGAGGCCCGGGCGATGCGGGCCGCGATGGCGGCCGGACCGGCGGAGGCGAAGCCGGGGAGCGCAAAGGAATTCTCGACCTCCAAGGACGTGCCGGCGGCGCGGGTGGCCTATGTCGCTCGGCTGCGCTCGCTTGGGCTGAACCCCGCCGACTTCGCCAAGGCGCCGCCGAGCAAGCGGGCGGAATGGACCCACTGGGGCAACCGGATGACGGAGAAGGTATTCGAGGTGGTCTATGCCTCCATCTGGGGACAGCGCAAAGCCACGCGCGGGAGGCCGAAAGCGGACGAAAGCGGCGGAAATCCGCCAAAATAAAATGCGCTGTCGGCGCAATTTACGGCGCATTTTTCGTGTGAGGAATTGGTGGCCGTCCAGCCAATGGAGGGCCACCGATGCCAGACGCGACCGCCACCACCACCATCTCCGCCGCGCGGAAGCGCCAGCCGGCGGCGGAGGTTACGCCGCTCTACGCGACCATTGATGATGCGTGTCGGCTATCCGGCCTTGGTCGCACCTCGGTCTATGCACTGGTGCAGCGCCGAGAGGTTGTTACCGCGAAGGTAGGCCGCAAGCGGCTGATCCAGGTTGCCAGCCTCGTCGCCTTCCTCCGGTCCGCCGAAGAGACCTCGAAATAGAACGGCCGGCGCGCTCGGGGGGGCGAGCGGCCGGCCGGGGGTGGTAAGCGTCCGGGAGGGACGCTGCTCGATACCCTGTGGCCGCCCCGCCGGGCAAGCCGGCTCCATCATTGGAGCCGTCACCATGACCCAAGTCGAACTGACCGCGGCCTGCGCCGCGCTGCTGGCGGACTGTGCGCTGCCGAGGGTCGCCAATCCCGCTGCCGCCGCGCTGGCGGCGTTGCGGCGTGGCGCGGACAACGCTGCCGGCCGCCATCTCGTGCTTTCGGTCGAGGCCGCCGCCGCCGCGCTGGCCGCGGCCGCCTTCGCCGCCGAAGCCGCGCTGGATCGCCTGGTGGACGCGTCATGAGCGACCGTCTCCACCACCACCGCATTGAGGCCGAACTCGCCAACGCGCTCGCCGGCAAGGCGATGTCGCTGGCGCTGATGGAATTCGCCCGACGCCGAGGCTTCGCGCCGACCTTGACGATAAGCGCAATCGCAGCCGCCGAGGGCTTCGCCGATGTCGAGTCTTGGCTCGCCGCCCTGCGCCGCGGCATCACCGACCGCACCGACAGCGGCGTCGCCCTGAGCGTTTTCGAGGCGGCCGCGCGACTGCTGGTTTCGGCCGATCCGGACATCGATGGCCTCAGCATCTTCGCCGCGGCGCACGATGTCGCGTCCGGCCTTGGCTGGATTCGGCCCGACGACGAGCCGCTCGCTTGGGCTCTCGTGCTGCAATCCTCGACCGCCCTGCTTGGGCGGCTCATGGCCGAAGCCATCGAACGCGGCGGGAAGGCGCCGACGCTCCAATGAGTCCGGCCGACCCGAAGCGTGGTCCGAAGCTGATGTCGGACGGAAGCGACGCGGCGGTGCGGCGGCAATGCGAGGCGGTGGCGACGCTTGGCGGCCGGGCTGTCGCGGGCTTGGTTGACGACATCGTCGCCCTGGCGGGGGCTGGCGTCGATCCGGCCGAGGCCGCGCGGATCGCGCTGGCGCGGGTCGCCGCGCTCGACCCGGCTGTGCTGCGCCGCGCTGGCGGCGATTGCTGGCCGCCGCCCATGTCCGTCCTGCCCGGCGATGCTCCCCCTCGACCGCTCGTGCGGCGGAGCGCAGCATGATGGACCTCGGAACCATCGCGGTCGCGCTCGGCCTTCGTCGTGCTGGCCGCGAATTTCGCGGACGCTGTCCGTGCTGCGGCTACGGAAGCGACGCGGCGACGCTGCGGCTGCATCGCGGCCGGCCTTCGTTGTGGTGCGCGAGTTGCCGCGACGCTGGTGGCCTTCGTGCCGCGCTTCACGATGCCGCTGGCGGTCGCCCGTGCCTGCCGGCTGTGCGGAATGCGCAGGACGGTGGTGCCGCTGTGATGATGACGAAGGCGGCGAAGCAGCGGCGGGCGCTCGAAATCTGGTCCGAAGGCCGGCCCATCGCTGGCACGGCGGCCGAGCGATACCTGGCGCAACGGGGCGTGCTTGCGGCGCTCGACCGCTGGCCGCCGCATCCTGCCGGCGAGGCGCTTCGCTACCTGCCGCGATGCTGGCACGGCGAGGCGCGGAAGCATCTGCCGGCGATGGTGGCCGCGATCCGCGATCCGCAGTCCGGCGCATTCGCGGCGCTCCATCGGACCTACTTGCGGCCCGATGGCAGCGGCAAGGCGGACGTGGCGTCGCCACGTAGGACGCTCGGCGACGTGCGAGGCGGCGCGGTGCTGCTGCATGCCCCGCCGGTCTTCGCGCCGCTGGTGCTCGGCGAAGGGCTTGAGACTGCGGCCGCCGCTGCACTGCTGATCGGCGGCCCATGCTGGGCCTCGACCTCGGCCGGCGGGCTGGCCGCGATGAAGCTTCCCGAGGCGGTGCGGGCGGTGATGATCGCCGCCGACGCCGACGCGCCCGGCCTTCGCGCGGCGGGGGCGCTGGCGCGGCGGCTGCGCGACGAAGGCCGGGCGGTGGACATCGTCGCGCCCGATCAAGACGGCCTCGATTTCAACAACCTGTTGCAGCGCCGGATGGCGCGCGGAGTCGAGCATGGATGACGACCCGGGCAAGGGTTGGCAGTGGGTGTCGCTGCGGGATGAAGCCGAGGAAGCCGCGCCGCCGGCCTTCTCCGACGATGCGCTGGCCGCGGCTTTCTCTGCCGAACATGGCGGCCGGCTGCTTCACGTCGCCGTCTGGGGGCAATGGCTTCTCTGGGATGGCACCCGCTGGGCGCGCGACGAAACGCTGGCGGTGCCGGACCTCGCGCGCGGAGTCTGCCGGGCGCAATCCGTGATCGCTGGCGAGCGTGCGAAGGACGGCCCGGCGACGCCATGGGTCAAGCGGCTGGCCGGCGCACAGACAGTTGGCGCGGTGGTGGCGCTGGCGCGAGCGGATAGGCGCCATGCGCGTCCGTCCGATGCTTTCGACGCCGAGCCGTGGGCGCTCAATACGCCGGCTGGCGTCGTGGATCTTCGCACAGGGACCATGCGTCCGCGGCGGGCCGATGACCTGCCGACGAAGGTCGCAGGCACGGCGCCGGGCGATGGGTGTCCGCGGTGGTTGGAATTCCTCGCCGAGATCACGGGGGGCGACCCCGAGGTTATCTCCTACCTGCGGCGATGGGCCGGCTACTGCCTGACAGGCGAGACGCGCGAGCATGCGTTTCTCTTCCTGGTCGGGCCGGGCGGCAACGGCAAGTCCGTGCTGGTCAACACCCTGGCCGCCGCGATGGGCGACTATGCCGCCACGGCGCCCATGGAGACGTTCATGGCGGCGCAGCATGACCGACATCCGACCGACCTCGCCATGCTGCGCGGCGCGCGCTTGGTTCTCGCGAACGAAACCGATGCCGGGCGGGCACTGGCGGAGTCGAGACTCAAGGCGCTGACGGGGGGCGACCGGATCACCGCGCGCTTCATGCGCCAGGATTTCTTCACCTATCAGCCGGCCTTCAAGTTGGTGATGGTGGGCAACCATCGGCCCGTGATCCGCAATCCCGACGATGCCTTGCGCCGCCGACTGCATCTCCTGCCGATCGCCTTTCGCCCCGAGGCGCCCGACCAAAACCTAGGCGCGAGGCTTCGCGGCGAACTGCCCGGCATTCTGGGTTGGGCTGTTGAGGGCTGCCTGGAATGGCAGCGCGACGGGCTCGGCATGCCCGAGGCGGTGCGGCTAGCGACTGCCGAATTTTTCGCCGAGCAAGACCTGTTGGCGCAATGGCTGACTGAGCGGTGCGAGCAAAAAGCCACCTTCACGGCGGCAAGCGCGAGCCTCTACCGAAACTGGACCCATTGGGCGCAGGAACGCGGCGAGATTCCGGGGACGCAGAAGGCATTTTCCGCGGAGTTGGAACGCCACCACGCGAAGCGGAAGGTTCATGGCGTGGTGACATTCCTCGGCCTCCGGCTCCGCCTGGACGCGGAAGGGCCGGTCTGATGCGGCCGGGCGGAGGGGTCGAGAGAGGGCCGGCGGCGGCGCGGGGGAGGGTTGGGGAGGGTCTCCGGTTGATCCTGACGCGCATGCGCGTGCGCGCATGTGAGGGACTCAATGGGAGACCCTCCCCAACCCTCCCCGGATTTTCTGCCCGGTGGCCGGAGTACATAGAATTCCGCGGCTTTTGGCCGATCTACACGCTTTTCGGAATGACCTGCCTCCGCCGGGCTTTCTCAGGACGCGGGACGCTATCGGGGTGCTGGCCGCCCCTGGGTCGGGGGCCGGGCCGATGACCCGCCGCCGGACCCGGGCCGAGGCCGAGCCGGGCGGGCTGCTGGACCTACTGGCCGCGCCGCCCGATCCCGAGGCCGGCGCCCGGGCGGTGCTGGCGCTGGCGGTGGCCGGGGCGCTCCGGGTGCAGCACGCCGCCGCCCTGGCCTGCCTCGCCGCCGATCCGGGCTGCCCGACCTGCCGCGCCCTGGCCGCCCTGGCGGCGCGATGGGAGCGACGCGCGCTGCGGATCGCCGGCCGGCCCGACCTCGGCCCCCTGTCGGATGGGGGTGGGCGATGCGGCTAGACCGCGGTTTCCCGTTGTACGGTCGAGTCCAGGGCGGCGCCGGGCGATGCGCGAGGCATCGGCATACCGGCCGAGGCCCAAAACCCGCCTACGGGCCGCCCTGCGGCCTTATCCGTGCGGATCGGCGGATTTCCGCGGCTTTCGGGGTCGAGGGCTCGGGCTCCGCCCTGCCGCCGGTCCATCCCGCTCAACCCCCCATCCGAGGAAGCCATGACCGACCGACCTGAAACCGGCGCCGCCCGCGCCGCCGCCGAGCTTCGCCGCTTGACCGCCCATCCGCTGCCCGGCCTGCCGACCGATCCGGCCGAGCCGCCCCGCCCCTTCGCGCTGACGACGCGCGAGCAAATCGCCGGCCTTGTTCGCGCTGCCGGTCACGCCGACTCGGAGGCCGCGGCGCGCGAAGCCGCGCGGTGGGTTTCCTTCCTGGCCCGCGGGCGGGCCTACCTGGCCGCGGTGGCCGAGGATGGCGCCATGCGGGTTGACCTCACGACCGGCCGCCACACCGAGGCGGTGGACGATGCCGGGCGGGCTCACGCGCTGGTGCTGCTGCAACCCAATCCGCCGCGTCTCGACCCTCGATCGCCGCGCGGGCCTGCGCGAATCCAGCCGCGAAGGTCGGGCCGGCGACACCCCGGCCGAGGCGGCCGAGCGCGATCACGACCGCGAACTTATCGCCCCGGCGGACCGCCCGAAGCACGGCTTCGTCACTGTCGGCGACGAGCGGCACCCGGGGCCTGCGCGCGACCGCCTTCGCCTTCGTCGCCGCGGCCGCCTTCGCCATCACGCCGACGCGCCGCAGCGCCCTGTCCGCTGCCATCTCGGCCCGGCCAAGCTGGCGCACGATCGGGTGCAAAACCGGGCTGCCCGCGCTGCCGGTGATGACGGTCGCCACACCATCGGGTAAAAGCTTGACCGCCTGCCGCAAGGCGGCCGCCGCAGCCTGCGCCCGGGCCGCAGCCTCTGCCGCAACCGGCGCGGCCAGGACCTGATCGGGATGGTCCTTCGCCAGCCGACGCCATGCCGCCGCCTCGGTCGAGTCCAAGCCGGGCGGAAGCGTGGGGGGCGTGGCCGCTTCCTCGACCTCGGCCTTGGGCGCCCTACCCTTGCGGCCGGGCTCGGCCGGGAGGCCGCGGGCCAGCCGCTCCGCCGGGCCGGCATGTCGGTCCCGCCGATAGACGCCTTTCACTCGGGCTGCGGCTGCGGGGTTGTCCGGGGTCTTGGGCATACGGCGAGTCTAGTCTTGTGGGATTATCGGAAAAAAGCGATTTTTCGGCTGGCATTGTGCAATTTTCATTGACCAGCACGGTTTGGAATGCGCGTCCAGATCCGAAAGGCCCCCCCCGCCTTGGGCGCTGCCGGCCCCCGCTATCCGCTTCGACTCAGGCGATGACGCTGATCTCCCCGATGCCCCAGGCCTTCACGCTGGTGAAGGTGGCGATCAGCACCGCGTCCCCTCCGCCTGTCCCATCCGCGTCCCAGGAGAGCGTCCTTGCGGCGGTGTCATAGAGGAACTGGCCCTGAGCCTGCGTCGCCGCAGCCCCCACGCCCGACACGTACTGCAACGCCGTCAGGGCAACACCGTCGGCCAGCCCACCACCAAAGCCGGCCGCCGAGACCTCGATCCGGTCATCCTTGCCGGCGTAGTCGGTGATCATATCGCCCCCCTCCGCCGCAGAGGCGAAGCGGAAGGCGTCCTTGCCCTTGCCGCCCGTCAACGCATCGGCGTCCAGACCACCAACCAGGGTGTCGTCGCCCTTACCGCCATTCAGCGTATCCGCAGCGTCGAGGCCGGAAAGCAGGTTCGCGCCGCCATTGCCGGTCGCCCGGTTGGCGGCCCCATTGCCGATCCCAACAACATCCGACCCGCCACTGATCACCAGGTTCTCGAAATCCGCCAGCAGCGTGTAGGTTGCGGCGACGATCACCGTGTCGATGCCGCCCGCGGTGCCGCCGGTTTCCACGATGGTATCGCTGCCGGCAGCGAAGACGTAGGTGTCGTCGCCATCGCCACCCTCCATCGAGTCCGGATTGCCGCCGCCGTCGAGACTGTCGTTGCCGATGCCACCCTGCAGGGTATCGCGCCCGCCACCCCCAAGCAGCGTGTCGTTGCCGACATCGCCGGTGAGGATGTTGTTGCCCTCGTTCCCGGTGATGCCGTTGTTGGCGGCATTGCCGGTTCCCGTCAGTGCCGCCGTACCGCCCGTCAGGACCAGCTTCTCCAATGTCGTCGCCAGCGTGTAGCTGAAGCCGACTTCAACCGTGTCGATGCCTCCGTCGGCGGCCTCAACGATGGTATCGAGGGCGTCGATGACGAAATAGTCCCCGCCCCCACCGCCGATCAGTGAATCCGCGCCGGCCCCGCCGTTCAGCGTATCGTCCGCACCGCCGCCGTTCAGCGTATCGGTGCCATCGCCGCCGACCAGCGAATCGCCCAACCCGCCGCCGCTGAGCAGGTTGTTCCCGGTGTTGCCGGTGATCGTGTTGGCGAACTCGTTCCCGGTGCCGTTGATGTTGCCGTTACCGGTTAGCACCAGCGCCTCGATCTCCTGCCCCGCCACCAGCGTGAAGGTGACCCCGGCGAAGACTGTATCGGAGCCGCCGGCGGCTGCCTCGATCACCACGTCGCCGGCGCTGTCGACGACGTAGGTGTCGCTGCCGTCGCCTCCGATCAGGGTGTCGGCACCAGCACCGCCGTCGAGGGTGTTGGCTGCAGCGTTGCCGGTAATGCTGTTAGCCAGGGCATTGCCCGTTCCGTTGATCGCGGTCGAGCCGGTGAGCTTGAGGTTCTCGAGGTTGGCGCCGAGCGTGTAACTCACTGATGCGTTCACCAAGTCGGTGCCACCGCTGGCTGCGGTGGCGTTTGTCTCGGTCACCACGTCAGCGGCGTTGTCGATGACGTAGGTGTCGCTGCCGTCGCCTCCAATCAGGGTGTCGGCTCCCGCGCCGCCGTCCAGGGTGTTTGCCGCAGCGTTGCCGGTGATGCTGTTGGCCAGGGCGTTGCCGGTGCCGTTGATCGCAGCTGATCCGGTGAGCGTGAGGTTCTCTACGTTGGCGCCCAGCGTGTAGCTCGCCGAGGCATTAACCAAATCGGTTCCACCGCTGGCTGATGTGACGTTGGTCTCGGTCACCACGTCGCCAGCGTTGTCGACCACGTAGGTGTCGCTGCCGTCGCCACCGATTAGGGTGTCTGCCCCTGTGCCGCCGTCGAGCACGTTGGCCGCGGCGTTGCCGGTGACCACGTTGTTCAGCGTGTTGCCAGTGCCGTTGATCGCGGTCGATCCGGTGAGCGTGAGGTTCTCGACGTTGGCGCCGAGCGAGTAGCTCACCGAGGCGTTGACCAGGTCAGTTCCGCCGCTGGATGCGGTGGCGTTGGACTCGGTGACCACGTCACCGGCGTTATCGACCGCGTAGGTGTCGCTGCCGTCGCCTCCGATCAGGGTGTCAGCTCCCGCACCGCCATCGAGCACGTTGGCCGCAGCGTTGCCGGTGATGCTGTTGGCCAGGGCATTACCCGTTCCGTTGATCGCGGTCGATCCGGTGAGCTTGAGGTTCTCGAGGTTGGCGCCCAGCGCGAAGGTTACCGAGGCGTTGACCAGATCGGTGCCACCGCTGGCTGCGGTGGCGTTGGTCTCGGTCACCACGTCAGCGGCGTTGTCGACAACGTAGGTGTCGCTGCCGTCGCCTCCTGTCAGGGTGTCGGCTCCCGTACCGCCGTCGAGCACGTTGGCCGCAGCGTTGCCGGTGATGCTGTTGGCCAGCGTGTTGCCCGTTCCGTTGATCGCGGCAGTTCCGGTGAGCGTGAGGTTCTCGACGTTGGCGCCCAGCGTGTAGCTCACCGAGGCGTTGGCCAAGTCGGTACCGCCGCTCGCAGCCGCAGCGTTTGTTTCTGTCACCACGTCAGCGGCGTTGTCAACGACGTAGGTGTCGCTGCCGTCGCCTCCTGTCAGAGTGTCGGCTCCCGTACCGCCGTCGAGCACGTTGGCCGCAGCGTTGCCGGTGATGGCGTTGGCCAGCGTGTTGCCCGTTCCGTTGATCGCGGCCGATCCGGTGAGCGTGAGGTTCTCAACGTTGGCGCCCAGCGTGTAGCTCACCGAGGCGTTGACGAGGTCGGTGCCGCCACTGGATGCGGTGGCGTTCGTTTCGGTTACCACGTCAGCGGTGCTGTCGACCACATAGGTGTCGCTGCCGTCGCCACCGATCAGGGTGTCGGAACCGGCGCCACCGTTCAAGGTGTCCGCACCTGCAGCACCGCTCAGGTTGTTGCCTGCGCTGTTACCGGTGATCACGTTGTTCAGCGCATTCCCCGTGCCATTGATCACGGCCGATCCGGCGAGCGTGAGGTTCTCGACGTTGGAACCCAGTGTGTAGCTCACCGAGGCGTTGACGAGGTCTGTGCCGCCGCTTGATGCGGTGGCATTTGACTCGGTCACCACGTCAGCGGCGTTGTCGACGACGTAGGTGTCGCTGCCGTCGCCTCCTGTCAGCGTGTCGGCTCCCGTACCGCCGTCGAGCACGTTGGCCGCAGCGTTGCCGGTGATCACGTTCGCAAGTTCGTTGCCGCTGCCGTTGATGGCGCTGCTACCAGTCAGCGTCAATTTTTCGACGTTGGCACCGAGCGTGAAGGTCACCGAGGAGTTGACCAAGTCGGTTCCGTCGGTGTTTGTCTCGGTCACCACGTCGCCGGCGTTGTCGGCGACGTAGGTGTCGCTGCCATCGCCACCGATCATGGTGTCGGCATCCGCACCACCGTCAAGGTTGTCGTTTCCGTCGCCACCGTCCAAGTAGTCGCTGCCTGCGCCACCCAGCAATGAGTCGCTCCCGCCTTCGCCAAACAATCCGTCATCGCCTGCCTGGCCACTCAGGGTGTTGGCAGCGTCGCTACCCTCGAGGTAGTTGCCCAAAGCGTTGCCGGTGAGACTCACCCCTGTCAAGGTATCGGCCGAGATGATCTGCGCCTCCTCGATGTTGGCGCCGAGCACGTAGGTACCCGCAGCTTTGAAGTCCACCTCAACAACGTCATAGCCCTCGCCAGCCAGCTCCGTAACCACATCACCGGCCACGTCCACGGTGTACCAGT
Source organism: Acetobacteraceae bacterium (assembly GCA_027489135.1). GTDB lineage: Bacteria > Pseudomonadota > Alphaproteobacteria > Acetobacterales > Acetobacteraceae > JAIEOP01. The sequence goes on along the minus strand of JAIYAI010000255.1, from coordinate 3,509 downwards.
CGTCACCGCTGCCCCCAACCAAGGTGTCGACTCCAGAACCACCATCTAATTCGTCACTGCCTCCACCGCCAACGAGCTTGTTGGCCGCAGCGTTGCCCTCGAGGTAGTTGTCCAATGCATTGCCGGTCAGATTCACAGCCACGTTGGCCGCCGAGATGATCCATGCCCACTCGATGTTGGCGCCGAGCACGTAGGTACCCGCAGCGTTGTAGGCCACCTCGACAGAATCATCGCCCTCGTCAGCCAGCTCCGTGATGACATCACCCGCCGCGTCGACGGTATAGGTGTCGTCTCCCGAACCACCGATCAAAGAGTCGTTGCCAGCGCCACCGTCGAGGGTGTCATCACCTTCCAACCCGACCAGGGTGTCGTTACCTGCCAGGCCGTTAACCGCATCGTCGTCAGCAGTACCCTCCCAGCTGTCGGCGTACGCGCTGATGGAGTTGGCCAGCAATTCGCTCAGGCTCACCGAGCCTTCGTCCACGAAGTAAAAAGTTTCAATGTTCCTGACAGTCAGCTGATGCGTCGCTGAAGTCAGCACGATGTCGGTGGCGTTAGCACGGGTGCGGGTGTATTCCGCCAGCGACCCATACAAAACCGCGACATCCTCCGAGGCATCGGCTACCCCAGCGACGGCGGAGTCGTTGCCCCCGTCCAGGGTGTCCTTGCCGTCGCCGCCAAACAGGACGTCGCTGCCAGCGCCACCCAGCAATGAGTCGTTCCCACCTTCGCCCAATAGAGTGTCGTCGCCCCGCCCCCCTAAAACTGTGTCGTTACCATCCCATCCAGTAATGCCGTCATCGAAACTTGATCCAGTTATTGAATCGCTGCCTGAAAAAACATATTCTTGTACGGCAACCGCATCGCCTTCATCAAGGTAACTTTCGAGCATCAAGGCGGACACGCTTGCCCCAGTAACCTGATAACTCAATACTCCAAATTCCCACTGCTTGTAACCGGTGACCGTCCCGCCAGAAAGGTAATCATCTGAATATGTGAATCGTCCGAAGTAGGTTGCGACGGTGCCTTCATAGTCATCCAGCGTGATGCTGCTTTTCGAGTAATCGACAACCTCTCCATATGAAATAGATGGAGAAAACATATCAGCCTGCAGGTAAAAATTTAAGTTAGCCATTTAGTTTAAATACTTATTTTTTACAAACAATTCGACTAATTGTCCGCCCTTGGCCTGACTGGTCCGGGCATATATGGTCGGCTGATAAATGGTTATCAATGAAGGCACGCAGTAGATAGGGGTTTCAAATCGCTCAAGCCCCGAACACGAAGTCAGAACTCTTGAACCCCAGCGACTTGTTGCTCAGCGTGGCCAGTTGCATGGCTGCGCCTGCCCCGTTGCCATCTGAATCGAAGCCGAGCACGCCGGTGGTGGTGCTGTAGACGAACGCCGCGGCAGCGCTGCTCGGCGTGCCGTTGATCACCAGATTGGCCCCCGCGCCTGCGGTCAGCCCGAAGTTGGCGGCCACGATGTAGATCTTGTCGGTGCCGCTGGCGAAGTCGGTGATCGTGTCGCTGCCGTCGGCCGTGGTCTGGAAGCGGAAGCTGTCTGAGCCGAGGCCGCCGGTGAGGCGGTCGGCACCGACGCCGCCGGTGAGGGTGTCGGCTCCGTCGCCACCGTCGAGGGTGTCTGCGCCGGCTGCACCGCTGAGGGTGTTGCCCGCCCTGTTGCCGGTGATGGCGTTGGCGAGGTCGTTGCCGGCGCCATTGCTGGCGGCTGATCCGGTGAGGGTGAGGTTCTCGACGTTGGCGCCCAGCGTGTAGCTCACGCTGCTCTTGACCAGATCGGTACCACCTCTGGCTGCGCTGGCGTTGGTCTCGGTGACCACGTCGCCGGCGTCGTCAACGATGTAGGTGTCGTCGCCTGCACCGCCGATGAGGGCGTCATCGCCTGCACCGCCGTCGAGGGTGTCGTTGCCAGCCCCCCCATCGACGAGGTCGTTTCCACTATCACCATTCAATCTCTGCGAGGTGGCATCACCGGTGATGCGCAGATCGAACCCGGTTGTGTACGGCGCGCCATCGTCACCATAGCGCTGGCTGTAGATGCCCCAACCTGCACCATCTTGCCGATCGGACGTCCAGGTCACCACCCAGCCGCCGTCGCTCAGCGCGGTCACAGCTGATTGAAATTGCTCACCTGCCGTGTACGAGTTGATCCGGAACTCACCACCACTGGCCACACCATGGGCGTCGTAGCGCTGGCCGTAGACGCCTAAACCTGAACCATCCTGATTCAAGGAGTCCCAGGTCACGACCCAGCCACCGTCGCTCAGTGCTGCAACCTGTGGATCCGATCCCCAATGGCCGTCGCTTTTGCCTGCGTTGTTCGTATTGACTGTGAATGCGCTGCCGCTCGCCACTCCATCGGCCCCGTAGCGCTGAGCGTAAATGCTCCCGCCTGGGGACCACGTCACCACCCAGCCGCCATCGCTCAGCGCCGTCACGCATGGGCCGCAATGATTAGCTGTGCCACCCACTCTGAATTCGCTACCCGTTGCAACGCCATCGGCACCATAGCGCTGGCCGTAGATGCCAAACCATGTGCCCTGCTGCTCCGATGAGTCCCACATCACCACCCAGCCACCGTCGCTTAGCGCCGCGACAGCGGGATCACCTTGGCGGCCGGCGGTGTACGTATTGACTCTGAACTCGCCCCCGCTCGCCACGCCATCGGCGCCGTAGCGCTGGCCGAAGACTCCGTCCTCGGAACCGTCTTGGCCATCGGAGTTCCATGTCACCACCCAGCCGCCGTCTCTCAGGGCGGTTACGGCAGGAATAGCCTGATGGCTTGGGGTGTAGGTGTTGGCTCGAAGCTCACCACCGCTGGCCACGCCATCGGCGCCATAACGCTGGCCATAAACGCCGTAGCCTGACCCGTCCTGCCCGTTGGAGCTCCACGACGCAACCCAGCCGCCGTCGCTCAAGGCTGTAACAGATGCACCGTATTGCCAACCTGCCGTGTATGTATTGATCCGGAATTCGCTGCCGCTGCCCACACCGTCAGCGCCGTAGCGCTGGCCGTAAATTCCCCAGCCTGATCCGTCCTGCCCATCAGAACTCCACGTAAGCAACCAGCCGCCATCTTTTAGGGCAGTGACAGTGGGGCTTTCTTGGTCGCTTGAGACGTACGTATTGGCACGGTATTCAGTCGCCGGCGCGGAGTGGACAACTTGCACCAGCGCATCATCAAACTGCAACTGCTCGATGCCCAGCAGCACGTCTGCGCCATCTGGCCTGGCTACAACCAGCGAACCAGCGCCGTTTTTTGAGATGGTGTAACTCGCGGCGACGCCGCTGAACCTTGCCGTGTCAGTGCCAGCTCCACCAGTCAGCGTGTCGGAACCGGCGCCGCCGTCGAGCACGTTGGCTGCAGCGTTGCCGGTGATGCGATTGGCCAAGGCGTTACCCGTGCCGTTGATCGCACTTCCGGTGAGGGTCAGGTTCTCGACGTTGGCGCTGAGTGTGTAGCTCACCGATGCGTTGACCTGATC
>JAIYAI010000742.1 GCA_027489135.1 Acetobacteraceae bacterium | reverse complement strand
CGGCCTACATCGTGCTGGGCGCGGTGATGGACGAGCTGGCGATGATCCTGCTGACCCTGCCGATCTTCTTTCCCGTGGTCACCGCGCTCGACTTCGGGATGACGACGGAGGAGACGGCGATCTGGTTCGGCATCCTGGTGCTGGTGGTGGTGGGCATCGGGCTGACGGCGCCGCCGATCGGGCTGAACGTCTTCGTCGTGTCGTCGCTGGCGCGGGACGTGCCGATTTCCCGCACCTATCGCGGGGTGCTGCCCTTCCTGGCGACGGATCTGGTGCGGCTGGCGCTCTGCGTCGCCTTCCCGGGGCTGAGCCTCTGGCTGGTGCGGCTGCTGAGCTGAGGTAACCGGGCCCAGGCCGATGGCGAAGACATCGCGGGAGGCCACCGCATGATCGCACACCTTCGCCGCCGGACGTTCCTCGCGCTGCTCGCCCTGGCGCCCGCCGCGGCGCGGGCCGAGCCGACGCGCACCTTCCTCGAGCGCGGCGTGGCGATCCGCGGCTACGATCCGGTGGCCTACTTCACCGAGGGACGGCCGGTGCGGGGCAGCGCGGCCTTCTCCCATCGCTGGCATGGCGCCGCCTGGCACTTCGCCAGCGCCGCGCACCGCGATGCCTTCGCCGCCGACCCGATGCGCTACGCGCCTGCCTATGGCGGCTTCTGCGCCTTCGCGGTCTCGGAAGGCTACACCGCGCCGATCGACCCGCAGGCCTGGCGCATCGTCGATGGCCGGCTCTTCCTGAACTACGACCGTTCCGTGCAGCAGCGCTGGGAGGCCGACATGACCGCCCGCATCACCCGCGGCGATGCGAACTGGCCCGCCGTCGCTGCGGGCGGGCGCTGATCAGTCCGACCAGCCGTCGGGGTTGGCGTCCGTCGTGAAGAGCGCGGCGATGCGCCAGCCCTGCGGCGCTTGCACACAGAGTGCGCTGACCAGGATGCGGTAGCGGTCCGGCGCCGCGGCAGGGCCCACGGTCAGCACCAGCGGCACGTGCAGCACGATGATGCCGGCGGCCGGTGCGATCGCCTGCGCCCGCGTCCAGACCGGGTCGATTCGCCAGACCTGATTGGCGTGGAAGCCGCGCATGCGGGTGATGGCGGCATCCGGGCCGCGCAGGGCCAGGCCGTTGGTGATCCAGAGGAAGCGGTCATCGTCCAGCAATGTCGCGCGCACCGCATCGAAGTCGTGCGCGTTCTGCGCCGCGACGAAGCGGGCGTAGAGGGCGCGCGCATCCTCCGCCGGGCCGGCCCATGCCGGGGCCACGGCAAGGACGCCGCAGAGGGTGACGATGGCTGCGCGCATCGGGGCTCTCCGGACCATGCTCAGGGCTTCGCCGCAGCCGCCGGCCCGGTGACGCAGGGCGGTCATGGGCCCGTTGACCCCGGCGCGCCGCCGCGCGACTTTCCCCCCAACCAGAACCCTTGGAGGAAGCCGCCATGGCCGAGGCCTATATCTGCGACGCCGTCCGCACCCCCATCGGCCGCTATGCCGGCGGCCTCGCCCCGGTGCGCACCGACGACCTCGGCGCCGTGCCGCTGAAGGCGCTGATGGTGCGCAACCCGAATGTCGACTGGGCCGCGGTCGAGGACGTGATCTATGGCTGCGCCAACCAGGCCGGGGAGGACAACCGCAACGTCGCCCGCATGGCCCTGCTGCTGGCCGGGCTGCCGCAGTCGATCGGCGGGTCCACGGTGAACCGCCTCTGCGGGTCCGGCATGGATGCGGTGGGCATCGCCGGCCGCGCCATCAAGGCGGGCGACGCGGACTTCATGATCGCCGGCGGGGTCGAGAGCATGACCCGCGCCCCCTTCGTCATGGGCAAGAGCGCGGAGGCCTTCGGGCGCAGCGCCGAGATCTTCGACACCACCATCGGCTGGCGCTTCGTCAACCCGAAGATGAAGTCGGAGCACGGCGTCGATTCCATGCCGGAGACCGCCGAGAACGTGGCGCAGGACTTCCAGATCAACCGGGCCGACCAGGACGCCTTCGCCTACCGGTCGCAGCAGCGCGCCGGGAAAGCCATGGCAAGCGGCCGCTTCGCGCAGGAGATCACGCCCGTGACCATCCCGCGCCGCAAGGGCGACCCGATCGTCGTCTCTGCGGACGAGCATCCGCGCCCCGAGACGACGCTCGAGGCGCTAGCCAAGCTGCCAGCCCCCTTCCGGAAGGAGGGCGGGTCCGTGACCGCCGGCAATGCCAGCGGCGTCAATGACGGCGCCGCGGCGATCCTGGTGGCGAGCGAAGCTGCGGCGCGCAAGCACGGCCTGACCCCGCGCGCGCGCATCGTCGCCGTCGCCACCGCCGGCGTCGCGCCGCGCATCATGGGCTTCGGCCCGGCGCCGGCGACGCGCCGCGTGCTGGAGAAGGCCGGCCTGAAGATGTCCGACATCGACGTGATCGAGCTGAACGAGGCCTTCGCGGCGCAGGCGCTGGCGGTGACGCGCGACCTCGGCCTGCCGGATGACGCGGAGCACGTGAACCCGAATAGCGGCGCCATCGCGCTGGGGCATCCACTGGGCATGTCCGGCGCGCGGCTGGTGCTGACGGCGGTGCAGGAGCTGGAGAACCGCAAGGCGCGCTATGCGCTGGCGACGATGTGCATCGGCGTCGGCCAGGGCATCGCCATGGTAATCGAACGGGTGTGACCGAAACGGCATGGGAGCCGCACTGCGCGGCCCCCATGCCATGGCGTCGGTCAGAAGATGAAGTCTCCCGGAATGACGGTGGACGCGGCGTAGCCATCGAGCTCGATCTCGAAATAGGTGCTGCCGTCGAAGCCCCGGATGATGGCGTCCGCACCGCTCGCGTAGACGCCGATCTGTCCCGCGCTGAGCGCAACGGCACCTGGCAGGCTGCCGACCCACGCGAAGACGTCGTCGCCTGGGCCGTTCAGGACGTTCGCGTCGAGCCGGCTGAGATCGATCGTATCCTTGCGGCCGAAATCCAGGATGACCGCGCGTGCCGCGCCGACTCCCTGTTCCGCGATGATCTCAAGGGCGAAAACGTCCTTGCCGCCCCCTCCCGTCGCCCGATCGCCCGCGTTGATGATGAGCCTGTCTGCGCCGGCGGCACCATTGACGACATCGGCCCCGACACCGCTGAAGATCGTGTCATTGCCACGCTCCCCATTGATCGTGTCGTTGCCTCCATTCCCGTAGATCAGGTCCGCGCCGTCACCGCCGCCGATCAGGTCGGCAAGGTCGTCGGGTGCGACCTGCTGTCCGCCGCCATAGATAAGGTCGTTGCCGCCGAAGCCGTTGATCGTGTCCGTACCAAGTCCGCCCAACAGCGTGTCGTTCGCATCGCTTCCCGTGAAAACCGGCATGTTCTGATTTCCTTGCAATCCCATCTGCCCGGACCGGGCGACGCCAGCATGCAGACAAGGCCAATTCATATCAACATCAAAACTATGTCGTGATCCCGACATTCCTGGCTCCTGGCGTTGACCGGGATCGGGAAGCGAGCGAGTTTTCCCATGGCTTTGGGTGCAGGCAGCAGCCGATATGCCGCGCTGTGCGGCGGACGGGGCCAGCGGAGGAAACAGGTCCGGTGTTCATCCAGATCGGCGACATCGCGGTGCATGCGCAGGTGGAGGGGCCGGCGAAGGGCCCCGCCGTGCTGCTGATGCACACGCTCGGCTCCACGCTCGCGGTGTGGGAGCCGCAGGCGGCGGCTCTGGCGAAGCGCGGCTTCCGCGTGGTGCGGATGGATATCCGCGGCCATGGCCTGACCGAGGCGCCGCCGGGTCCCTACACGATGGTGCAACTTGCCCATGACGGGCTGAACCTGCTGCACGCCCTCGGCATCGAGCGCGCGCATGTCGGCGGCATCTCCATCGGCGGACGCATCGCCATGGGCATGGCCGCCCTCGCCCCGGACCGCGTGCTGTCCCTGCTGCCCTGCGACACGGCGCTGGAGTTCAAGCCGGAGAGCACCTGGCAGGAGCGCATCGACGGCGTGACGCAGCACGGTCTCGCCGCCGGCGCCGATGTCTCGATCGGGCGCTGGGTGCATGACACCTCGCTGGCCTCGTCGAAGGGGCTCAGGCGGATGCTGGTGACGACCGATCCGGTGGGCTGGCTCGGCTGCGCCGCGGCGCTGCGCGACTGCTCGAAGGACGAGATCCTGGGGAAGATCCGCTGCCCCGCCACGGTGATCGTGGGCGAGCAGGATGAATCGACGCCGCTCTCCGCCTCCGACGCCATCTGCGCCGCCATCCCGGGCGCGCGGCTGGTGACGATCGCAGAGGCGAAGCACATCCCCTCGCTGGAGCGGGAGGCCGCCTTCACCCGCGCCGTGCTCGGCCATTTCGATGCGCTGGAGAAGCCCGCGAGCCGCGCCGAGGCCGGTGCCGCCGTGCGCCTGGCCGTGCTGGGTGAGGCGCAGGCCGGCGCGCTCTCCGCCGCACCGACCGCCCTCGACGGCCCGTTCCGGGACTGGGCGCTGGAGAACCTCTGGGGCGGGGTCTGGACCCGGCCCGGCCTGTCGCACCGCGACCGCAGCCTGCTGACCATCGGGCTGCTCGCGGCACTTGGCCACCACGAGGAACTGGCGATCCATGTCCGTGCCACCAAGAACACCGGCGTGACGCAGGCCGAGATCGCCGAGATCATCCTGCAGGTCGCGGGATATTGCGGCGTGCCGGCCGCCAATGCCGCGCTGCGCGTGGCGAAGCAGACGCTGAGGGAGATCGAGGGATGAGCAGCGATCCCGCCCCCTGGAACCCGGTCGCGCCGGGCAGCCAGCCGCCGCTCGACAGCCCGTCCTATGGCAGCACGCACAAGCGGCATCCGAAGCAGGCGCCGGTCCGCATCGCCACGACGCTGACCGAGGCCGCGGCGCCGCGCATGGAGGAGCGCCTGTTTCCCGGGCACGCCGACATGTCCGTCGTCGACGGCAAGGCAGCGATGGGCGAGCGCATGATCGTCGCCGGCCGCGTACTGGACGAGGCGGGCCGCCCCGTGCGCGGCGCCATGGTCGAGGTCTGGCAGGCCAACAGTGCCGG
>JAIYAI010000419.1 GCA_027489135.1 Acetobacteraceae bacterium | reverse complement strand
ACCACCGCGAGCTCGACCTCGTAGTCGAGCCACGCCGTCGTGCCGATATGGTTCGGGATCGGCGCGCCGTCGGGGATGACGGCCTCCGGCACCTTGGTGAAGAATTGCGGGAACTTGGGGAGCTCGGAGTTGGTGATGCCACGGGTGCGGTCGCCCTCCGCGACGTGGTCCATGTAGTTGCGGCCGACACAGAAGACGTTGCGGCGGGGGCGGGGGATCGGCGCCTCGATCTGCGCGGCGCCCTTGGCGATGACGGCGCCGGCGGGGGCGGACGCGGCGGCGGCCTTGGCGGCGGCGAGGGCCGCGGGCCCGGCCTCGATGAGCCCGATCATGTCGGATGCGGCGGCAACGCCGGCGGCGACGAGGTCGACGATGCGCCCGTCCTCCAGCACGGCGCCGACGCGCGTGCCCTTGGCGTCGGTGAAGGTGGCGAGCTTCGTCATGGCGGTTTCCTCACAGGAGTATCGGGGGCGCAGGCAACCGTGCCGGCGCGTCGCTGGCAAGGGGCTATCGGCTACCGGGCCGGTGCGTGCGCCCGCAGGAAGCTCTGGATGTGCCGCACCGCGAGGGGGATGCGATCCGGCGGATCCTTCCAGGGGTAGAGGCTGGCCTGGCCCCGAGGCGCCAGCATCGCGCTCTCCATGGCGACCGCGTAAGGGTGCGCGGGGATGTCGTCCGGCAGCACCAGCACCGGCGTCTGGCAGGCGCGGACGAAGTCGCGCGTCACGGTGAAGACGAAGTCCGGGTTGGCGCCGTACATGCGGTCGAGGAAGGCCTCGACCATGGCCATGCTGATCTCGGGCCGCCGCGCGCAGAGCTTCGGCCCCCAGCCCGCCATGTTGTTGTCCTTGAACAGCGTCGGCGCCTCCGGCCGGAAGCCGCTGGGTTGGGCCAGCACGGCCGCGACCACGCGGTCCGGTGCGCGCCGGATCAGGTTCCAGGAAAACGGGCCGCCGATACAGAAACCCAGCACCATGAAGCGATCGACGCCGAGATGATCGAGTAGCGCGAGGTGGTCGTCGGTATAGGCGTCCCAGGGCCGGTCGATCTCCAGCGGGCCGCTGGACTGGCCGCCATCGGCGTTGCGGAGATCCATGGTGATGCAGCGGTACTCGGCGCTGAGCACCTCCAGCGCGTTGAAGGGCGCGCGCTCCGCCACATAGGACATGGTGGCATTCAGCCCGCCGCCCGGGATGAGCAGCACGGGGAAGCCCGATCCGACATCCTGGTAGTGGATGCGCACCGGGCCGTTTTCGAGGAAGGGCATCGTCCTGTCTCCCCTCAGGCCGCCGGCACGGCGACGTCGAGCCAGCCGCGTCCGTCCATCGTCGCCGCATCGCCCGGCCGCAGCAGCACCGTCGTCGTGTCGCTCTCCACGATCGCCGGCCCCGCCACCGCCTGCCCGGGGGCGAGGCGGGTGAAGGGCAGCACCGGCACCTCGGCCGCGCCCTCCTCCAGCAGGATGCGGCGTGTGCCGGTCGGCGCCGCCGCCGCGCCGGCCGCCCGCGTGGCGGAGGCGACCTGCGGCAGGCGCCCGACCACGGCGACGCGGGCATTGACCAGCACCACCTCCTCCTCCGGCAGGTCGTAGGTGAAGAGGCTGCGGTGCCGCGCGTGGAAGGCGGCGCGCAGCCGGTCGGCCAGGCCCTCGGGCCGCCAGTCCAGCCCGTCGAGCGGCACCGCGACCTCGAAGACCTGCTCGCCATAGCGCATGTCGGCGCTGCGCAGCGCCGTGATCTCGCCCGTGTACCAGGCCGCCATGCGCGCGCGACCCTGGCGCTCCAGCGAATCGAACAGCGCGGCGATCTCCGCCTCGGGCGGCATGCCGGTGGCGCCCACCGCGCTCTGCGCACCTTCGTAGCGGAGATCCGATTGCAGCATACCCCAGGCCGAGAGGCCGGCGGCAAACAGCGGCACCGCGGCGCGGCGGAGGCCGAGTTCGCGCGCCACGGCTGTGGCGTGCAGCCCCGCCGCGCCGCCGAAGGCGAGCAAGGTCGCATCGCGTGGATCGACGCCGCGGCGCACGGTGGCGACGCGCACGCCATCGGCCATGCGGGCATTCACCAGGCGATGGATGCCGAGCGCGCAGGCCTCCGTGCCGATGCCGAGCTTCGCGGCGAGCGCCGCCACCGCCCGCTCCGCCGCCGCGACGTCCAGCGTCTTCCGCCCGCCGAGGAAGTTCCGGGGATCGAGATAGCCGAGCACGAGGTTGGCGTCCGTTACCGCGGGTTCCGTCCCGCCGGCGCCGTAGCAGGCGGGGCCGGGCACGGCGCCGGCGCTCTGCGGCCCGACCTGCAGCGTGCCGCTGGAGCCGAGATGCGCCAGCGACCCGCCGCCGGCGCCGAGCGTCACGATGTCGAGGCTTTCGAGGGCGATCCGCTCGCCGCCGACGACGCGGCCGCGCCCCAGCGCCGCCTCGCCGCCCACCACCAGCGCGATATCGGTCGAGGTACCGCCCCTGTCGCAGGTGACGAGGTCCTGGCCCATGCCCTGCCGCGCCAGCGCGACGGCGGCCGCCACGCCGCCCGCGGGGCCGGACAGCGCCGTGCCGACGGCGAGGCGCGCGGCTTCCTCCACCGGAGCCACGCCGCCATGGCTGAGGATGACGAAGAGCGTGCCCGCGTACCCCGCCTCCTCCAGCCGTCCGGCGAGGCGGTTGAGGTAGCGGGAGACGATGGGGCCGACATAGGCGTTCACCGCCGTGGTGCTGAAGCGCTCGAACTCCTTGATCTGCGGCAGCACGTCGGCCGAGCAGGTGACATAGGCCTCCGGCATGGCACGCCTGAGCGCCTCGGCGGCCGCGTGCTCGTGCTTCGGATCGCGCCAGGCGTGCAGGAAGGCGATGGCGACCGCCTCCACGCCCTCGGCCTTCAGGGTCGCGATGGCGCGGTCCACCGAAGCCGGATCGACGGGCTTCTCGACGCTGCCATCGGCGCGCAGGCGCTCCGTGACGCCGATCCGCAGCCGCCGCGGCACCAGCGGTTCCGGCGCGGGCAGGCGCATGTCGTAGCGCTCCGGCTTCAGCCCCTCGCGCATCTCGATGACGTCGCGGTGCCCTTCCGTCGTCAGCAATGCGAGCTTCGAGCCCTTGCGCTCCAGCAGCGCGTTGGTGGCGACGGTGGTGCCGTGGACGATGCGTTCCGTCCGTGCCAGCAGGTCCGCCAGTGTCAAGCCCAGCGCGGTGGCCAGGTTGCCGAGGCCCGCGATCACGCCCTCGCTCTGGTCCGCCGGCGTGCTGGCGGCCTTGGCGAGCGTCTCGGTGCCGTCATCGGCGATCCCGACGACGTCGGTGAAGGTGCCGCCGACATCGACGCCGATGCGATAGAGGGAAGCGGCCATCAGACGTACCCCTCGCGCGCGTCGCGTTCCCGCGCGTTGGGGTCGCGTTCGGCGGGCGGCCCCCAGCCGCCGCCACCGCCTGCCCGCACATGGAGCCGGTCGCCGGGTTGTACGGGGATGCCGACCTGCTTCGTCTTCAAGACCTGCTCCGTGCCGTCGGCGCGGCGCAGCACGTAATGGTGCGGCTTGCCGTCCTCGCCGCCCTGCATGCCCGCGGCGCCATGCCGCGCGCCGTCGCCTGCGGTGTTGGCGCGGGAGGGGCCGTCGGCCTCGATCTTCATCACTAGTTCGCCGCCGAGGCCGCCGCGATACCGACCATCGCCCTGCGAGCCGGGCAGGAATTCATGGTGTTCGAAGAGCAACGGAAAGCGCGCCTCCGCCATCTCGACGGAGCCGAATTTCAGCCCGCCCGCGCTGTGCCATTCCCCGCTGGTCGACCAGCCATCGCCGCCCGAGGACCCGCCGCCGCCCGGCCGCGCATGGAACATGTGCCAGACGAACTGCCGGCCCGGCCTGCGTGCATCCTTGCCCTGGATCGCCACGCGGAAGCGCCGCCCCCAGCCGCCCATCGCCCGCTCCGGGCAGCAATGCTGCATGGCGCGGATGATCGCCTCGACGATCTCGTTGGAGCAGTGGCTGGTGCACATGGTCACGGGCCGGGTCTCGTCGGCCCAGACCACCGTGCCCTGCTTCGCCACCACCTCCACCACCCGGAAGGCGCCGTCGTTCTTCGAGACCTCGGGGTCGAGCAGGAACGCAAACGCCATGGCGACGGCTGAGCGCATGTTGGCGAAGGATGAGTTCACGAATCCGGTGGTCTGCGGATCGCTCTCCGTCAGGTCCACCCGCAACCCGTCGCCCCGCTTGGTCACGCGCGCCCTGATCGCAATGTCCACCCGGTCGAAGCCGTCATCGTCGAGGATCGCCTCCCCGGTCCATTCGCCATCGGGCCAGGCGGCGACGATCCGCCGCGCATGGGCTTCGGACAGATCCAGGATCTGCGACACCGCGCTATCCAGGTAATCGGGTCCGTATTTCGCCAGCAGCGGCTTCAGCCGCGTCTCCCCGAGCCGCGCCGACCCGATCATCGCCATCAGGTCGCCCCGCACGTCGCGGGCGAGGCGCGTGTTGGTGACGATCATGCGGATCAGGTCCTCGCGCAGGCCCCCATCCTCGCCGATCCGGATCGGGGGGACGCGCAGCCCCTCCTGCCAGAGTTCCGTCGCGCCCGGATTGTATCCACCCATGGTCGCGCCGCCGATATCGGTCTGGTGGGCGCGGACGACGGACCAGAAGCGTAGAGCCCCTTCGGCGAAGACCGGCAGCACCACGGTCAGGTCGGGCAGGTGGCTGCCCCCATACGCAGGGTCGTTCATCAGGAAGCAATCGCCCTCCCTGACCTGGCCGGCGAAGGCGTCGGCGACCGATTTCGCCGCCCAGGGCATGGCGCCGACATGCACCGGAATGTGGTCGGCCTGCGCCACCAGCCGGCAGCCCGCGTCGCAAAGGGCAATGGAGAAGTCGCGGGAGGAGTTGAGGATCTGGCTGTAGGAGGTGCGCAGCATCGCCTCCCCCATCTCCTCGACGATGGCGCGCAGCCGGTTGTCGAGGACGGCGAGGGTTACCGGATCGGTCATGTGGGCTGTCATGATCGGAGGGTCCGGCCGGCCCGGAAGCGCGTCAAGCCTGTCTCCACGCTGCGCTGCGTCTCGCGCCGTGGTATGGATGCACCCAGAAGGAACGACGCCCCACCGGATGGACGCCCTGACCGACCCTGCCGCGCTGTCCCGCGCGCCGTCCAAGGCGGCGCCGTCGCGGCTGCGTGCCTGGAGCAGGGCGCTGGGGCCGCCCTTCCTGTTCCTGCTCGCAGCGGTCGCGCTCCGCTCGCTCACCTTCCTGCAGGCCGTCTTCGACACGGACGAAGGCCTCTACATCGTCCAGGCCCGGGAATGGCTGCGCGGCAACTGGCCGATCGTCGCGGTCTGGGACATGCACCCGGTCGGCGCCCCGGCCATGTTCGCCGCCGCCTTCGCCGTCTTCGGCCAAAGCCTGGAGACGGTGCGGATCCTGGCCATTCTCTGCGTCACCGGCACCGCCTGGGCGCTGTTCTACGCCGTACGCGCAGCCGGGGCGCCGCGGCCGGTGGGGTACGGGGCGGGGATGATCTACATCGCCTTCTCGGTCCGGCTCGGCGGCGCGGCGACGAACACGGAAATCCTCTTCGCCCCCTTCGTGGTGCTGGCCATGGCGGTCGGCATCGCCGTGACGCGCGGGGTGCTGGCTTTCCGGACACCGCCCCGCACCGCGCACCTCGTCGCCATGGGCCTGCTGATCGGCTGCGGCTTCGCAGTGAAGCCGGTGGTGACGCCGGAGGGGTGCCTGGCCTTCGCGCTGCTGACCTTCCCGGCGCTGGCGATGCGCCTGCTCCCCGCTCGGCGCTTCTTCCTCTGGGCGCTCGCCTATGCCGGGCTGGTGCTGGTGCCGACAGGCCTGCTCGGCCTCGCCTATGCCAGCCGCGGCGAGTTCATGGCGTTCCTCGACGGCAGTTTCTTCGCGCCCTTCCGCTATTCCCTGGGCCGCCTGCCGCTGCCGGAAGCGTTGCGCTTCACCGCCGTCACCGCCCTGACCCTGATCTGGCCGATCGGTTTGGCCGCGCTGGCGGTGCTCCGCTGGGGTGCGCGGTCCGGCACCGGGGGGCGCCTGACCCGGATCGGCCTGCTCTGGTTCGCCTGCGCCACCGTCGCCGTGGTCGGGCCCGGCTTCTTCTTCCAGCACTATTTCCTGATGTGGCTGCCGCCCATGGCGCTGCTGGCAGGGCTCGGCGCCTGGGTCTTCGCGCGGCTCGCCCGGCCCGGCTGGCGCCGCTTCGCCTATGCGCTGACCATCGGCGCGGTCGTGCTGCATTCCTGGCTCGGCGCCTTCGTCCCGCGCCTCGACCGCGGGATCGGCATCTCGCTGCCCGACCCCGTGCGGGAGGTGGCGGCGGCGATCCGCCAGGACCTGGCGCCGGGGGAGAGCATCTTCGTCGCCAACTACCACCCCGTCGTCTACTTGCTGGCCGGGGCGGAGCTGCCGACGCGCTACATCTTCCCGGCCCAGCTCACCGGCAACCACTACCAGGTCACCGGCATCGACCCGGAGGAGGAGGTGCGCCGCATCCTCGGCACCCAGCCGCGCATGATCGTGGTGGACCGGGGCTGGTGGTGGAGCATCCGGCCCGAGGCCGCTGCCCTGATCGAGGCGGCGCTGGCCGAGGGCTACGAGCTGGCCGAGACGGTGAGCGAGGAGCGCGGCCCCGTCGAGATCTGGCGCCGTCGCTAGCGCCGTCGCATCATCCGCACCGTCAACCAGGGGAGAGAACGCCGATGGCCGAGCCCGCGCCGCCGCTGACCACGCTTGCCGAAGGGCTGCGCTTCCCCGAGGCGCCGATCGCCATGGCCGACGGCTCCGTCATCATCGTCGAGATCGCGGCGGGGCGGATCACCCGTGTCGGCGCCGACGGGACGAAGACCGTGATCTCCGAGAATGGCGGCGGGCCGAACGGCATCGCGCTCGGCCCCGAGGGCAAGATCTACGTCTGCAACAATGGCGGCTTCCTCTGGCATGAGGGGCCGGAGGGCACCCGGCCCGCCGGCGTCCCCGCCGACTACACGACGGGCCGGATCGAGGTGGTCGATCCGAAGACGGGCACGGTGAAGCGCCTCTACGACCGCTGCGGCGACCATAACCTGAAGGGGCCGAACGACATCGTCTTCGCGCCGAAGGGCAGCCCGGGGGAAGGGGGCTTCTGGTTCTCCGACCTCGGCAAGGTGCGGGCGCGCGACCGCGACCATGGCGGGCTCTACTGGGCGGCCAGCGATGGCTCGAAGATCGTCGAGGCTGCCTACCCGATCTTCGGCGGCGCGAATGGGGTGGGGCTGAGCCCCAATGGTCGCACCGTCTACATCGCGGAGACCGAGACGGGCCGCCTCTGGGCCTGGGACGTCGAAGGGCCCGGCGTGGTGCGGAAGGACCCCTGGCCGTCGAGCAATGGCGGCCGCGTGCTGTGCCAGTTCCCGGGCTATCGCCGGCTCGACAGCATCGCCGTCACCGCGGCCGGCAACATCGTCGTCGCCACGCTGGTGAGCGGCGAGATCACCACGATCTCCCCCACCGGCGAGATCCTGCGCGTGGTGAAGATGCCGGAACGCATGCCGACCAACATCTGCTTCGGCGGCAAGGACATGAAGACCGCCTATGTCACGCTGTCGTTGACCGGCAAGCTGGTCTCGCTGCCCTGGGACGAGCCGGGGCTGGTGCTGCCCTTCCAGGACGGCGTGTGACCATGCGCTGGGTCCGCTACGCCCATGGCGGTGCCGAGGGCTTCGGCACGCTGGAGGGGGAGGCCATCCAGCCGTACCAGGGCGACCTGTTCGGCGGGGCGGTGCCCGCCGACGCGGCGCTGGCGCTCTCCGACGTGACGCTGCTGGCGCCGGTGCGGCCCGCGCGGTTCATCGGCCTCTGGAACAACTACCGCGCGCTCGCGGAGAAGCAGGGCAACGCGATCCCGGAGGGGCCGCTGTTCTTCCTGAAGTCGCCGGGCAGCATCATCGGGCCAGGCGCGCCGATCCGCACGCCGGCAGGCTACACAGGTAAGGTGCTGTACGAGGGCGAGTTGGGCCTGGTCATCGGCAAGCGCGTGTCCAACGCGGACGAGGCGGAGGCCGAGGCCGCGATCTTCGGCCTGACCTGCGTGAACGACGTCACCGCCCTGGATATCCTCACGGCCGACCCGTCCTTCCCGCAATGGGCGCGGGCGAAGTCGCCGGACGGGTTCGGGCCGGTGGGACCCTGCATCGCCTCGGGGCTCGACTGGCGGAGCCTGACGGTGAGGGTGGCGCTGAACGGGCGGGTCCGGCAGGACTACCCGTGCAGCGACATGATCCTGCCGCCGGCCAGGATCGTCAGCGCGATCTCGCGGGAGATGACGCTGGAACCGGGGGATCTGATCGCGGTGGGCACGGCGCTGGGCGCGCTGCCGATGCGGCCCGGCATGGAGGTGGCGGTGACCATCGAGGGGATCGGCACGCTGGCTAATCCCTTCGATCCGCCCGCGGCGTAGCGACGATCGATCCGCCCGCGGCGCCGCGCCGACGCTCAGTGCGGCACGGCGCGGGCGGCGGCGGCATAGCCCAGCCGCCGCTCGGGCGGCACGGGGTGCCGGCCCGCCACCCGCTCCAGCAGCGTGCGCGCATCCTCGTGCAGCCCGCCCTTCATCGCGGCATCGAGGAAGAGCTGCTCCAGCACGTCCTGCTGCGCATGGCTGCCGCCCAGCGCGTACATCCCCTGCAGCGCCGGCCGCATCGCCGCCACCGCGCCGGCATGGTTGCCCTCCGCGTGCAGCAGCACGGCCTCGCTGACCGGGATCGCGTAGTGCGCCACGATCGGCGCCGTGGTGCCGCGGTTGCCGCCGGCGAAGTCGCGCATGCCCTCCAGCATGGAGCGCGCCGCGTCGAAGCGGCCCTCGGCGCAGAGCGCCATCATCCAGTGCGGCAGGGTGAAGGCGCTGCGGCAATCGCCGATGCGCCCCTCCGCCTTGTCGGCCAGCTCGATCCAGCGCTCACCCACATCGACGCCGTGTCGCTGCAGGCGGAACAGCATGGAGATCGCGTTCTGCATGTCGATGTAGAGGTCGGGCTGCTGCTGCGTGATGCTGCTGTCGAGGTTGCGGAAGCCGAAATCGTACAGCTCCAGCACCGCGTCGAACTCGCGCCGCTCCAGGTGGTACATGGCCTGGTGCCACAGCACGTGGTGCGCCAGGTTGTTGGTGCCGTCGAAATGCGGCTTCAGGCCCTTGATCCAGGCGATGCCCTCGCCGCGCCGGCCCTGCATCTCCAGGACATGGGCGATGGCATGCGTGGCCCAGAGGTCGGCGGGGTCCTGCTCGATCGCGGCGCGGCCGGCGGCCTCGGCAACGGTGTAGTTGCCGCATTCCTCGTTGGCGAAGGCGCGGCAGGCCAGCACGCTGCCCCAGCCGGGGACGGAGGCATCCCAGCGCGGCAGGATGCCCTCCGCCGCCGCCAGCATCGCCTCGGGCCGGCCGAGCCAGAAGGCGCAGAAATGGTGCAGGCGGAAGGCCAGGATGTCGCGCGGATGCGCGTTGAGGATCCCCTCCCAGATCGCCAGCGCCCGGTCCATCTCGTCATCGGCCCAGGCGGCGAGGGCCGCGGCATGCGCGCGCTCGCGCTCGGTCGCGCCGCGCAGCGCCGGCTGCATCGCCTCGACCACCTGCTTCGCGCCCTCCACGTAGGACTGCTTGTAGGCCAGCATGGCGAAGCTGCCCTTCAGCACCTGCAGCATCGGCGCCTCCGGGTCGGCCTTCAGCGCAGCCTTTAGGCGCAGCGGCGTGTCGAAGCGGTACTTCAGGTAGCCGTTGATGACGGAATCGTAGCCCGTGGCAGCCTCCGGCGCGATCGTCGTCAGCACCAGCCCCTGCGCGTCCTCGTGCATCGCGGCATGTCCCTCTCAGCGAACGGCTTCGGCCAACCATAGCGTGAGGGTGGCGGTGGCGGCCATCAGGTCGCCGGTCTCCATCGCCTCCTTCGGGTTGTGGCTGCCGTTGCGGTTGCGCACCAGCAGCATGCCCGTCGGCACGCCGGCAGCCGCGAAATTGGCGGCGTCGTGGGAGGCCGGGCTGGGCAGCGGATGGTTGGCATGGCCGAGCCGCGCCGCGGCATCGGCGAGCTGGGCGCGGATCGCGGCGTCGCAGGGCCCGACCGCGCCGGTGCTGCGCTCGCCCAGGCGGATGGTGACGCCGCGCTTCGCTTCCACCTCCCGGACGATGCGGTGCAGCCGGTCTTCCAGGTCGAGCAGGCGCTGCTCCTCCCAGGCGCGGAGGTCGAGGCTGAGCTCGAAGCTGCCGGGCACCACCGTCATGGCGTGGCGGTCCATCAGCGTGTGGAAGCGGCCGATGGTGAAGGCCATGGGCCGGCCCGCCGCCTCCTCCTCCGCCCAGAGCGCGTCCAGGGCCAGGGCCAGGTCGGCGCCGGCCAGCGCGGCGTCGCGCCGGAACCGCCGTGGCAGGCCGACATGCGCATCCTCGCCCAGGACGCGGATGCGCGGATGGCGCAGGTTGCCCGGGATGCCGGTGCAGACCGCGAGCGGCGCATCGGCTTCCACCAATTGCGGCGCCTGCTCGATATGGATCTCGACGAAGGCGGCGAGCGTGGCGGGATCGAGCAGCACCGCGCCGGCGGCGAGCCGGTCCGGGTCGCCGCCGCAGTCCGCGATATGCTCGGCCAGCGTGCGGTCCGTGCCCAGGCGCTTCCGTCCCAGCGCGTCCTTCGGCAGCCGTCCCAGCGCGGCGCGGCTGCCGATCAGGCCGAGCTGGAACCACACCGCCTCCTCGCAGCGCAGCGCCAGCAACAGCACCTCCCGCCGCGGCGTCACGCCGAGCGATCGCAGGGCGGAGACCGCGGCCAGCGCCCCGATCACCCCCGCCGCACCGTCGAAGTTCCCGCCCTGCACCACGCTGTCGAGATGCGAGCCGAGTGCCACCCGCTT